>DAOTWI010000488.1:0-1846 GCA_034436075.1 Roseiflexus sp. | reverse complement strand
TGCATCCGCCGGAGCGCCGCTTCCAGTTCCCGTACGCGGGCTTCGGCTTCCGCAGCGCGGGCTTCGGCGTCGCGGCGGATGCGTTCCTCTTCCCACAGCGCCTGCGCCAGCGCCAGGTGATTGCCCAGCGGATTGCCTGCCTCGTCGTAGCAGATGATGTCGCCGTCGCGCACTCCGAGCCAGACACGCACCGGCGCCAGCCACAGCCGCCCCTGTTCGTCCGGCGCAAGCGCCTGGTAGCCTTGCGGCGTCAGCCGGTACCCGATCAGGCGCACCCCCGGCTGACTGCGACGCTCTACTGCATCGACAATCACGTAGAGCGGCACGCCTGCCAGTTCGTAGTGATCGACCTTCGTGATGACATCGTGCCCGCGAGTCTCCGGCGAGGTGATTTCGACGATCAGCGCCGGGCGCACCCCTTCTTCGGCAACCCGGAAGGTGCTCCAGTCCTTGCGCTCCTTCACGCCGAAGATCACCATCAGGTCAGGACCGTGCGGCTTGAGATCAGGGACATCCCATTCGATCCGCACATCGTCGAGCACGACGGCAGTGGGATCGTGCGCAACCTGCCGCTCGAACACCTCGCGCAGATAGTGCCAGCGCCGCTGGTGCAGACTGCTGTGGGTCACCTGATCCCCCTCTTCGGGATGCAACACGTCTTCGTAGGTCAACGGGACCTGCTCCCATGCGATCATGCCGTCCGGCAGCTCACGACGAATGAACCGCCATCCGTAGAGCGGACCAGTTTCCGTTGCGCTGGCAGCGTTTTCCTGATCGGTCAGTGCTGCGCTCATAATCCCCCTGCCCAAACTGTTGCTTCATCGAGGGCGGTGCGCCTTGTACGCCTTCGCCGTGCGGCAACACCCCTGCACCGCACCGTGCATTGTAGCACACGCGCGGCGCAGCGGCTGATGGTTGTTGAGGCATTATTCCGCGATGCACCCACCCGCCCGGCGACTGAAGTCGCGGGCTACGGGAAGCGACGCCCGCCTGCGCGGGCTAGACCTGGCGATACCGGATTATTTCCTCAAAAACCATAAGTCGCGGGTTATGGAAAGCGACGCCCGCCTGCGCAGGCTCAACCGGTCGATGCCGGATGATGTGCTCAACAACCATAAACCCGCGCTGAACACGTGAAAGCCCCTGCGGGGCTGGCCTGCTCGCCTGGCATCGTTTCAGACACCGAAAAGAAAAGCGCGATTGCGCACACACCAGACACGAACGACCATGCCCCCACCGGCTGGGGCGATTCCTGTCAGCAAACGGCAGCGCCAGGGGTCGCCTGCGATCACTTCCCCTGGCGCTGGTAATGGTCATCCCCTGAACTATGTCGCCTGCGCTTCGGTCACTTCCGGGGCAAGGGTCTGCGTCGGGGTCTCAGCAGCCGCGCCATACACCTCAGCGCGCGCCTCGGCGATCAGATCGCTCCAGCGCTCGCCCGCCTCGCTGAATGCCCCCTTCGTGCGTTCCGCCACCGAGCCCAGCGTTGCTTTCGTCCGGTCGGCGGCAATGATGCCGCCTTTGACAATCGCTTTCGTCACCGGGCGCAACGCGGGCACGACGACCGGCGCCGCAGCGATGGCAGCCACGCCGACCACGATGTTTGGAATGCCAAAGATGGTTTTCTCGAACAGGACTTCGCCAACAGTTTCGAGCAGCGCCATTGCTTTCTCCTTTCTGTTTCAACGACTGTTTGTAAACGTCAACGATAGCATGGAATGCCCATGAGAATAGGAAGAGAACGGAAACATAAGGATGAGAAATCTTTACGATGGGCAGAGACCGGCGCGCCCCTACCTGCCACCGGGGGCGCACCACCGCCGCGCCCCTACCTGCCACCGTGGGC
>DAOTWI010000487.1:0-6329 GCA_034436075.1 Roseiflexus sp. | reverse complement strand
CCCCTACCTGAAACCTTCCCACCTTCAACCTGAAACTCCTCGCGCCTCTCACCTCTTGCCTCGTTCCATACGCCACCCGACATACCCGGCGCATAGCCGCATAGCAGACGCGCGCTGATGCGACGTGCGCTACGATGCGTTCAGTGATACATGTCGCCTGTAGCCAGAGAAGCGAGTTCACCAGGTCGTGAGGACTCTATGGATTGTTCAGGAGCGCAAATGCTAGATTGCGTGCGCACCCTTGTTGCTGCGCCCGACCCGGAGCGTCCGCTGTTTCGTTCGGTGCTGGAACGCCTTCCGCACGTGACGGTAATCGCTGAAACAGATGATGGTCGCATGGCGCTGGAGTATGTGCGGCGCCGGCGTTTCGGTCTGGCGCTGATCAACATCCCGCTGGCGCACGTGAATGGTTTGACCGTTGCGCGTGAGGCGTTCCGCGTTTCGCCTGGCATTCAGGTCGCCATCATTTCGGCGATCGATGATCCTGCCTGTCTCCTTGAGGCGCTGCGGATTGGCGTGAACGGGTATCTGTCCGCTTATGCGTCGCTTGATGATCTGGCAGACGCCGTTCGACGCATCCTCGCAGGGGAGACGATCTTCGATCCGGCGATCTCCGCGCGCGTACTCCAAAGGCTGGCGGCAGCCGGCAGTGTGCGTTGACGAAGATATGCCATCCGGCATAGGGGCGATTGTCCAACAGGCAGACGCTGCCAGTCGCGCACCGTGCTACAGTCGGCATGCGATCGCAACAGGCGCCGATGTGCGAAACGAATGCGATTGCGTCAGTGGAAGCGGCGCCAACGCGCCAGATGTACGAGCAAAGTGAGCATCGCATGGTCCTGCAACGATACCTGACTCTCTTCTGGCGCTGGCTCTGGCTGCTGATCATCATGACGTTGCTCGCTGGCGGCGCGGCGTATCTCGTCAGCACCCGGATGACGCCGATCTACGAAGCGTCGACGACCTTGCTGATCAATCAGGCGCCGGCAAGCAGCGCGTCACCGGACTACAACGCTGTGCTGACCGCCGAGCGTCTGGCGCGCACCTACGCCGAACTGCTGGTCAAACGTCCGGTGCTCGAAGAGGTGGTGCGCGAATTGAACCTGCCGTTTCCGCCATCGGCGCTCGCTGAGCGCGTCCGCGTCCGTCCGATCCGCGATACGCAGTTGATCGTTGTGACGGTCGAAGACATCGACCCGCAGCGCGCTGCCGAGATTGCCAATCGTATGGTGGCGGTCTTCAGCGAACAGAACCATGAATTGCAATCCGAGCGCTTTGCCGAGTCGAAGCGCAGCCTGACGAGTGAGATTGCCAAACTTCAGGCGGATATTGATGCCACCCAGGCGGAACTTGCAGCGTTGCGCGGCGTTGACGATCCGGTGCGGCGCGCGCGCCTGGAAGAGGCGCTGGTGCAGTACCGCAGCAGTTATGCCACGGTGCTGCGCAGCCTGGAAGAAGTTCGGCTGGCGGAAGCGCAGTTGACCAATAGCGTCAATGTGGTGGAAACTGCCGTGCCCGTGTTTACCCCCGTGCGTCCTCGAATTGCGATGAACACCGGCATGGCGGCTGTCGCCGGTCTGTTGCTGGCAATCGGCATGGCGCTCCTGATCGAGTACCTCAGTGATCGGATCAGTTCCGCCGAGGACGTGGCGACGGCGGCGCGTGTCGGCATGCTGGCAGCCATCGGGCGGATCGATGGCGCTGAGCCGTCGGACAAACTGGTGATGCTGAAAGACCCCTTTTCGCAGGTTGCCGAAGCCTATCAGATGCTGCGCGTCAAACTGGAGATTGCTCGCTTTGAGAAGCCGCTGCACACCCTCCTGGTGACGAGCAGCAGCCCCGGCGAGGGAAAGAGCACGACTGCGGCGAACCTGGCGCTGGCGATTGCCCGCTCCGGCAAGCGCGTCATTCTGGTGGACACCGACCTGCGCCGTCCGTCGTTGCACCGGTTTTTCCGCCATGCCAACCTGCGCGGCGTCACCACGGCGCTGGTGCGCGATCCATCCGAGAGCCTGTACAACCACATGATCGCCACCAGTGAGGAGAACCTGCTCATACTGCCGAGCGGACCGGTCCCCTCCGATCCGGCGGTGATCGTCAGCTCGAAGAAAATGCTCGACCTGATCGACGAACTGAAGCGTATGGCAGACGTGGTGGTGTTCGACAGCCCGCCGATCCTTGCCGTCGCCGATGCGATGCCGCTGGCGCACGTCTGCGATGCCACGCTGCTGGTGGTGCTGGCTGGCGCCACACGCACCAGTCAGTTGCGACGCGCCTGTGATCAGTTGTTGCAGGCGGGGGTGGAACCGCAGGGAGTGGTGCTGAACCGCGTCACGCGGGAGCAGGGCGGGTATGACCAGTATTACTACTACTACGGCGGTGAACGGAAGCAGCGCCGTCGCAGCGTGTTGAGCCGGTTGTTCAAGCGCCGTCGACGACGCCGGAACAGCATGCCGGGCATGGTCGATACCGTGGATGCTGGCGCGATTGGGATGGGACGCAGCACGCAGAACAACCGGGGGGCGCCAGGTGATACTGCACTCGATGGGTTCTTTCCGCAGGGTGTGACACCTGCCCCGGAAACTGTGGATGGGCATCCGGTGACCGCTGGCGTCGTCATTGCAACCGAGACTGGCGGGCGACGCAACGGAACGACGCCGCACCAGGGGATCGAGACGACGTAGGAGCATCCCGTGACACCGCCATCACAACCGGGAGTAGTGCGCCTGACCGTCGAGACCTATGCGGTGCGACTGATCACGCTGGGGTTGATGGTAGTCTCGGCGGTCTTGCAGGCGCGTCTGCTTGGTCCTGAAGGCAAAGGGCTGCTCGCTGCCGCCCTCTCATGGTCGGCGTTGATCGGCGGGATTGCTCTGCTTGGCTCGGATAGCGCCAGTATCTACTTCGTCGCACGTTCGGCGCGGCATGCGCTGTGGGCGATGCGCGCCAGCCTGATATATGCCGCCGGTATTGCGCTGATTGCACTCGTGCCGCTGGTCTTTCAGATCGATGCCCCGATAGACAGGCGACTGATGCTTTCAGTTGCGCTGTTAACGTCGGTGTTCGTCCTGACGACGCTGCTCAACGCCATTTGCGTCGGATTGAGTCGAATCCGACTCACCAACGTCGTCAATGCCGTCGCTGCGCTGGTATACGTGCTGGCGCTTGCCGTCCTGTTCATCGCCGGAATCGATGACGTCGAGACAGTCATGGCGGCTGTTCTTGGAGTGCAGATGACCGTTCCGCTGTTGCTCGCAGCCGCCCTGCTCCGACGGCGAGTCAGGGAATATGTGGCGCCGGATCGCACGGCGTTGGTGCGGTACTCGTTGCAATCGTTCCGCGGCAACCTGGCCGGTCTGCTGTTTCTGCGCAGCAGTCTGATCATTGTGAGCGGCACAGCGTCACTTGCGCAGGCGGGCATCTATTCGATAGCGGTCGTCTTCGCAGAGGTGGCGCTGATGTTGCCCAATACGCTCACCAATATCTTGTTGCCGCGCCTTGCCGGACAGAACCCGGAGACGGTCGCACGGCGCGTTGCATCCGCAGCACGCTACGCCTTCGCAGGCGCGCTCCTGCCGGGACTGCTGCTCGGCAGCGGCGCCTTTGCGATTGTGCCATTCGGCTTTGGCGAGGCGTTTCGTCCGGCGGCGGCGGTTGCGTTTGTGCTCTGTGCGGGCGCTGCGCTCGGCACACCTGGCATGATTCTGGCGCTTTACTTCAACGCGCTCGAACAGCCAGGAACGCCAGCAACCGTCGCCTGGATCGGCTGTGGCGTTCTGATTGCTGCATCGCTGGCGCTTACACCGCTGTTCGGCGCGGCAGGCGCCGCTGTGGCGGTTGTCATTGCGCGCACGACGACCACATTGGTGATGATGGGGCATTTTTGCCGTGCCAGTCGCCTGAACTGGCGCACATTGCTGCTCTTTCGGGCTGCTGATTGGATCCATGCCGAACGAAGGGTGCATGCCGTTTATGAGCAGATTGTCCGCGCTCGCCGCGCCTGAATATCTCCGGATCGGCGTCGTTCTGCTGATCGGGCTGGCTGTCGCGCCGATCGCTGGCGTGCTGGCAGCGACGCAGCCGTTCCTGCTGCTGGCGGTGCTTGGCGCTGCGGCATGGGCGATCCTGCTGTTGCGTGGCGGTAACAGCGCTTTCTTTGTGACCGGTCTGGTCGCTCCGCTCCTCTATCTGATCGATATGCGCAGCACGCTTTTCAGTCAGGCGTTGCTGGCGCTGTACGGCATGACCTTCCTCCATGCCCTGTCTCAGGTCGCGCAGCAGCCATCCGCCGGGCGTTGGGATCGCTGGCTGGTCGTTGCTGTCGTCAGTTGGGGTGCGGTCGTGGCGCTGTCGGAACAATCGCTCTTCAGCGAAAGTTTCAGTCCGCGACGTCTGGTGCTGGTCGGGATCGGCGTGCTGCCGTACCTGTGGTTCGCGCTGATGGCGCCCCGGATGACGGTGAGTGGTCAGGCGCAGGCGCTGCTCGGCGGCATTGCTCTGGGTGCAACCGTGGTTGCAGGTGCATTCCTGGTCAATTCGCGCTCGCTGAGCGAAGGGCTTCAGGGACGCGACGCCTGGATCGACACGTATACCGTGATCGGCAGCCTGAAGAACTCGTTGGGGCTGTTGTGGGTCATTGGCTGGACCCTTCTGCTTGGATGGCGCACCAGAGGCGGCTGGATGCTCAAGATGCCGCTACTCGCCATTCTGTTGACCGCCATCCTGTTTTCGTTCAGTCGCTCGTCCTACATGGCGCTGATCGTTGCCTCGCTGCTGCTCTATCGCGGGCATTCGCTGAAACTGTGGATCATTGCAGGAGCGATTGGCGCCTTTGTGCTGTTTGGTCTGCCCGACGCTGTCTGGGCGCGCCTTGAAATGACCTGGTCGCCGGGACGTGGGTTTGATCCCTCGGCGGAGACGCGCATCGAGTTGTGGGGCGCGGCGATCAACGCCTTTCTTTCAGCGCCGTTGACCGGCATCGGCTGGGGGAAGTTCAGTGAGTATCTGGTGCGCACTGGTCAGACGCCGATTGCCGCCGGATCGGCGGTGTACGACCTGGGCTTTGCCCATAACTACTTTCTGAGCGCCTTTGCGATGCTTGGTATTGGCGGGGCGTTGAGCATCGGCGTCTTTCTGGCGGCATGGCGGCGGATGCGCACACTGGCGGCACGCCAGAGCCAGCGTGCGTATGTTGTTTGGGCGGTGATCCTGGCAGTGCTGGTGTCGTCGCTGTTTGGCGAACCGCTCTTCGATCCCATCCTTGCATTCGTGTTTCTGCTGATTCTGGCGAGCCTCGTCGCTCAGGAAGGTGATGCATAAATGTCACAATCGCTACGCATCGTTCATATCGTCGGGAGTGCGTTCGCCGGTGGATGGGCGTTCCATCCGCTCTGCCGGTTGCGCGACGCCGGGCACAGGGTGCATCTGATCTGCCCGGAAGATGGTCCGCTGCCGGAACGGGCGCGCGCAACCAGTATTCCGACGCAGATCATTCCGTTTCCACGCCGCATCCGGCATGGTCATACCGCCGCGGCGTATGTGGCGCGGGTGGCAGCCTGGCTGCGCCGCGAGCAGATCGATGTGGTGCATAACCATCTCGCGCCTGCCAATGTGTGGGGGCGTCTGGCGGCGTATGCGGCGGGCGTGCCGGTGCGCCTGACGCAGTGGCCCGGTCCGCTGCCGCTTGAAATTCCCGCATCGCGCCGGATCGAAATGGCGCTGGCGCGCCTCGATAGCGCCATTATTGCGTCGAGCGCCGCCACGCAACGCATCTACGAAGCGTGCGGCGTCATGCGCGGTCGAATCCGCCTGATCTACTACGGTTTTCCATTTGAGCCGTTCAATCCGGCAATCGATGGCAGCTCGATCCGGCATGAATTCGGCATCGCACCTGATGCGCCGCTGGTCACAATGATCGCGTATATGTACTCGCCGTTGAAGGAACGATCCCTGCGTGGGTTGAACGTCTTTGGCGGCATTGGGCTGAAAGGTCACGAAATCCTGATTGCAGCCGCAGCACGTGTGCGCGAGGCGAATCCCGATGTGCGCTTCCTGATCGTCGGCGATGCGCTCGTTCCTGGCGAGGCGGACCAGTACAAGCGCCGGTTGTATCAGATGGTCGCCGATCTGGGGTTGCAACAGACGGTCATCTTTGCCGGAAAACGCGCCGATGTGCCGGCAATCCTGGCAGCGAGCGACGTGGCGGCGGTTCCGTCGCTTTCGGAGAATGTCGGCGGCGCGGTCGAGCCGTTGCTGATGGAACGACCGGTGGTTGCCAGCGCGGTTGGCGGGCTGCCCGACGTGGTGCGCGAGGGCGAAACTGGCTACCT
>DAOTWI010000486.1:0-5798 GCA_034436075.1 Roseiflexus sp. | reverse complement strand
CGCGGACGTGACCGCCGTCACCTGGCCCGAGCCGAGCATCCGCGTCGGGCGCGGCATGACGCTCACCTACGAGATCCGGGTGTACAACGACGGCAAGGGCGACGCCCGCAGCACAACCGTCGTCATTCCGTATAACCGCAACCACATCCTGCCGGTCGCCAGCCGGTTCGACCGCGGCGCCGGCGACTGGGTGAGCGAACTGACGCCGACCCAGATCACGGTTACGTTTGGTCGCCTTGGCGGTGGCAAGAGGCGCAGCGGCTTCATCGACTTCAGGGTCAACACTGCGCTCGCAACCAATACCGCCATCGAAACGCGCTCGACCTTCCGCTGGTCGGATGAGGATCGCGGCGGCAACGGGCGCAGCAACTGGGCGCCGGTGCTGGTTGGCGGCGGCAACGACACCGCTCCCTTCGTCTGGCTGATCGCCGAACCGGTCCGTGGATCGGCGAACACAACACGCACCTTCTTCAGCGATCGCTTCGTTCCAGGTGAAAACGTGGTCACGTGGCTCAACACGCCGCGCGGGGTGAAGCCGCTCGACGTGGCCGCAGCCGCCGATCCGTCGGGGCGGGTGTGGCTGACGTATCGACCGTCCGATCTGACGCCAGGAACCTATCAGATCGTTGCGCATGGCACACGCAGTCGTCTGACCGGTGTGGCGTCGTTCGTCGTGCAGTAGGGAATGTCGAACGGGGAGCGGTGTCAGGAAGAGACCCGCTCCTCGAGCGGATCGAGTGCGGCATTCCAGAGTTTCATACGCTCGGCGTCGCCGCCAGCGTCGGGATGGTGCAGACGCGCCATCGCCTTGCGAATGGCGCTGATTTCGGCAGCGGTGAGCGCCAGGGGAATGTTGCCAATCCTCACGGAGTCTTGTTCGCGCATGGCGCTCTCGGCGCGCGCCTTCCACATATCGCGTTCGCGCTCGAGCGCGGCATTCTCGCGGGTGATCTCGACCAGATTGGCAACGGTTTTGTTGTAGGCGCGCGCAATCTCGGCGTGGCGTCCCTGTTCCTTGCTGAGCTGGCGCAACAGAGCGCGGATCGTCTGATGCGCCTCTTTCAACTCGTTCAACAGCCACGCAGGGTCGATGGTTGCGGGGTCGATGTCGCGCAGTGGATTGTCGTTGCGAGCCACTCCAGCATCCTTGGTATCAAACGGCGCCTGCACACCTGTAGTATAGCGACATGACCGGTTGCTCGTCAAACGATCACGGTCCTTCGTACTCGCGCAGTTCACGCACCCTGAGCGCCGTTCCAGCGACCAGCAGCACGCACGCCACGCCGCCGAGGGTCACCGCTGCGGGGGCGCCGATGAGACTGGCGATAAACCCGGCATTGGTTTCTCCCAGCTGCGGACCGCCAGCAAAGAAGACCATATTGACCGCCACCATGCGCCCGCGCAACTCATCGGGGGTGAGCAACTGGCGGATCGTGCCGCGAATAACCATGCTGATCGTATCGGCTGCACCCATGCCCGCCAGCGCAATCAGGGTCAGCGGGAGCCAGCGCGACATCCCAACGACGGCAACGCATGCGCCGAACGCCAGCACCGCCGCGAGCAGCGTCATCCCCTGGCGCGGAATGCGCACGCTGCTGAGCAGGGTTGCAGCGACCACCGCTCCTGCCGATGGCACGGCAAACATCCAGCCAAGTTCAGTCGGACCGACCTGCAAGACCTGATCGGCGAAGATCGGCAGCAGCACCCCGGTGGCGCCGAAGAATGTGGCGAAAAAATCGAGGAGCATGGTTGCGGCAATCAGGCGATGGGAAAAGACGAAGCGCAGCCCTGCCAGCGCTGCCTGGAGCGACACCGGTTCAGTGCGCGCGGGAATGTTGCGCGTGCGCATCAGCAACGCCGCCGCCACGACCGCCAGGAAGGTGGCGGCATCGATCCAGTAGACCGGCGCAACCCCGACTGCCGCAATCAGCACGCCAGAAAGCGCCGGACCGATGACCGTCGCAAGTTGCCAGGCGACAATGTTCAGGCTCAACGCATTCGGCAGGTGCTGCGGCGCCACCAGGTTGGGAATGATCGCCTGGCGCGCCGGCAGTTCAAACGCGCCAGCCACCGACGCCAGCGCCACCATCGCATAGATCAGCAGCAACGGCGGGCGCTCCATCTCGCCGGTGAGCGCCAGCACCGCCGAACAGACAAACGCCACGAGCGATGTCAGGATCAGGATTCTGCGCCGCTCGACGCGGTCGGCAATCATGCCGCTGAAGAGCGCCGTGACAACCAGCGGAATAACGCGCGCCAGACCGATCAGCCCGAGCGCAATTTCCGCCCGGATGCCGCTGTCCGCCTGCGCCAGCTGGTACACCTGCCAGGCAATCGCCACATTGCGCATCTGTGTGCCGGTGATCGACACGAACTGACCAGCCCAGAGCAGCCGGAAATCGCGGTAGCGCAGCGCCGTCAGCGCAGCAAACCGGGTCGAAGGCGTCGATGTGTGCATAGGTTTCAGTGCCGGTTCAGAGAGGGTGCAGGAAGGACTATCATACCATATCTCTCGTCGGGCAGGTCTCATAGGAAGATCAACCAGATATTGGACAATCTCGTGCTCGGCATTGGCTTCGACAGGCTCAGCCAACGCAGGTTGAGCCTGTCGAAGCCAGCGCCAACCGCTCCACAGGTGCAGGGATGGTCTGGGTTGAGATTGATCTTCCTATCAGGATTCGCTCACACCCGCAGCGTATGGTTGTTGAGAACATCATCCGGTATCGTCCGGTTCAGCCCGCGCAGGCGGGCTTCGCAACTGTAGCCCGCGGCGTATGGTTGTTGAGAACATCATCCGGTATCGCCAGGTCCGGCCCGCGTAGGCGGGCTTCGCACCCGGAGCCCGCGACTTCAGTCGCCGGGCGGGTGGGCGGATAGCGAAACTGATGGTGAGAGATGCTGGCGCCAGCCGAACGTAGTATAATACACACAGAATCGCATCTTTATACACACAAGAAGATTGTCATGCGCACAAACATTGTTCTGGATGATGAACTCATCGAGCGCGCCCTGCAGGTGACTGGCCTGAAAACCAGGCGCGAGGTCGTTCACGAGGCGTTGCGCACCCTGATCCGCCTCCACGAACAGGCGGAGGTGCGCGCCTTGCGCGGCAAGTTGAAGTGGGAAGGCGATCTTCACGATCAGCGTCTGGATCGTCTGGAGAATCAACCGTGATCCTGGTTGATAGTACTGTCTGGGTGGACTATTTCAACGGCATCCGCGCCCCTCATACTGACTATCTGGACATTCTGCTGGATCAAGACGTCATCCTGGTCGGAGATCTCATCCTCGCAGAAGTCCTGCAGGGCTTCCGCGAAGATGCTGATTTCGAACAGGCGCGCCGCGCCATGGGGAAATTTCTTCACGTCCGCATGGTTACACCGGATCTGGCAGTGAAAAGCGCTCGCAACTACCGTATGTTGCGGCGTAAAGGGATTACCGTGCGCAAGACAATTGACAGTCTGATCGCTGCGTGGTGCATCGAACACCGTGTTCCCCTGCTTCATCACGACACTGACTTCGATGGATATGAGGCGCACCTGGGACTGCGCGTCATACACCCGGAAGCGCTCTCGTGAGTTTCTCTCGCGCTGATCGCAAATCGAGCGTTGGCGTGATCTCAGGATGCGCTCACGCCAGTGGTGACGACTTTTGAGAATATAGTCCGCTATCTCCTGGTCCAACCCGCGCAGGCGGGCTTCGCTTCCCGTAGCCCGCGGCTTATGGTTTTTGAGAAATCAATCCGGTATCGCCCAGTCGAGCCCGCGCAGGCGGGCTTCGCTTCCCGTAGCTCGCGACTTCAGTCGCCGGGCGGGTGGGCGGATAGCGGAACATTTATTCAAAAACCAAAGCGGAAGGGGTGTCGGGACGCGGCAACCAACCTTCGCGCCTGGAAAAACGCCGCCCCTTTCGCACAGGCGCGCCGCCCGCGCACCCAGAAACAGCACGAACAATGATGGGCGCGCCACTCGCCACTCGTCACTCATCACTCATCACTAACAGATATGTTACTGTTTCGTGTATAATTGAGGTTAAGAGATTATTGGTTGATCTTTCTCAACGAAAGGAACACGCACAATGCCGGATCAACCCCTGCACACGCTCCAGCTTCGTCACAGACACGCATCAGGGGCGGAAGAATGGTCGTGCCCGCACTGTGGTCGTCGTCTGCTGATCCACCTGGCGCCGGTCCGCCGCCGGACGGTCCTGGCGCAGGGAGATCCCTCCGCACTGCACGTCGGCGGCGGCGGTTCCCGCCAGACGACTCACGCGCCGCTTCGCCTGATCCCCGCTCGCAATCTGCCGGTTGTTCTCGATGAGCCGGGGCACATCCCGGTCACCGATGCCCTGCTCCCCTGGATTCGCTGGATGGATCAGGCAGGTTTGTAAATCACTCCTTTGCCTTATCGAGCGTGAGCGTCGCCTGAGCGCAGCGTGGTTGTTGCGCGAAGGTCCAGTCGCTCACGCGCTGCTCCTTGCTGCCTCCTCTCCTATCGCGCGTCGAACCTGTTCACAGCATAAGCCAGACTTGTGACTTCCCGAAGTTCCTGCGCATCCGTTGCTAAGCGCGCCGTGAGCAGCGCGGCGTAGGATGCCCTTGCGCGTAAGCAACGCAGTATAAGGTAAGGAAAAGGGAGGTCACAACTATGGCAGTCGCAACTGCAAAACGAGAACTGGTGGCAGCGAAGGGAGCGGAGGTCGAGCGGGAAGAACTGGCGGTCGAAGAGCTGCAGGCGGCGCTGCTCGAGCGCCTCGAAGCGGCGTATGAGGAAGCGAAGGCAAGCTGGCGACCTGAGATCGCTGCGCCGACCAACTGGTGGGACATCATGGCGGTCGGTCCGTTCTCCCAGCCGTTCGATCTCGGCTTCCCCAAGCCCAATCCGATTGTGCGGGTCGGTCAGCCGCTGGTGATCTTCACGGTGCTGTTCCTCAACCCGGCTGGTCCGCCAGCGCCATCGCCGATGCAGATCGTCGGCGGCGCCCTGCTGCCCTACCGGATCACGTACAACACCAACAACGTCATCACGATGAGCCCGGACGCAACGCTGAGCGGAACGGTGACCGGCAACCTGGCGCCTGTGCCGTTCATCCTCAACGCGATCACACTGACACCGAATGCGCCGGGGTTGTATGAAGTCCATCTGCGCGCGCAGATCCTGACGGCGATGAACACCACGATGGTTCCGTTCGCCGGGTATGCGTCGCGGGTCGACGCGATCCACGCCTCGATCTTCGGTCCGAGCGGCCTCGTCATTCGCTTCGAGCAGCCGGTGCGCTTCGATGTGTATGCGTAAGACGATGGTTTGCCGGTAAGCGGCGCCCGTGGCGACGTTGCAATACGGTGGCGACGTTGCAGTGCAGTGGAGACGTTGCAGTGCAACGTCTCCACATTTGCAAATCCAAGGGAGCAAAACAATGGACGATGACCGGCTCCGCGCCGCACGGGCGCGATTTCTGGTGCGCCGCCTGGCGCCGATGTTCCTCTACAACTCCGCCTACCGCGTCAGTATGGTCGATTTCGGCATTCCGATCCGCGCCGAAGCCGCCGATGAACGCCCGACGATTCGCTTTCACGTTCCTCGAAAATTGTCCGGTGTGCAACTCGAACGCGCTGGCGTCGAAGCGGTGCCGCGGCAGATCGGCGAATTCACGACTGATGTGATCGAAGGCGCCTATGTGCCACACATCTGGGGCTGGTGGTATCCTCCGCAACCGCCTGCCAGCAGTCCGCGGGCGCGCCACGATCCGATGCGCGGCGGGATCAGCGTGTCGGTCGCGCGCGACTTCAGCGCGGGCAC
>DAOTWI010000485.1:0-6208 GCA_034436075.1 Roseiflexus sp. | reverse complement strand
CGAGCCGAACGCGGGCAGCGACGCCGCCCACATCCGCACGGCTGCGGTGCGCGACGGCGACCACTGGGTGCTCAACGGCGGCAAAATGTGGATCACCAACGGCTCATTCGCCGATGTGATCGTGGTGTTTGCCACCACCGATCCGAGCGCCGGTCCGCGCGGCATTACCGCCTTCATTGTCGAGAAGGATTTCCCTGGCTTCAAGGTCGGCAAAGTCGAGCCAAAGATGGGATTGCGCGCGTCGCACACAGCGTCGATCTTCTTCGAGGATTGTCGTGTTCCGGCGGCGAATGTGCTCGGCGAAGTCGGGCGCGGGTATGCGCTGGCGCTGCAAACGCTCGACATCGGACGGTGCGGGTTGGGCGCGGCGTGTCTGGGAGCGGCGAAGGAAGCCTACGAACTGTCGCTCAAGTATGCAGTCGAACGCCAGCAGTTCGGTCGCCCAATCGCCGATTTCCAGGCGATCCAGTTCAAACTGGCGGATATGGCGGTGAAAATCTACACGATGGAGCAGATCGTGTACGATTGCGCAAAGAAGGTCGATCGCGGCGAAACGGCGCGGCTTGAGTCGAGCATCGTGAAACTCTACTGCACCGATGCGCTGGCGTGGATTCTCGACGAAGCCATTCAAATCCATGGCGGCATGGGCTTCTCGCGTGAACTGCCGCTCGAACGCATGTACCGCGATGCGCGCGTCTTCCGCATCTACGAGGGAACCAACGAGATTCAGCGGTATGTCATCGCCAGCGAACTGCTGAAGACCGTCGGGTACAAGGTGCGGCTGTACTGAGGGGGAGTGAGGAGTAGGGAGTGGGGAGTGGCAGCGCCCCCCACGGCGACCGTCACCCCCTCCCCTGTCCGGTGCGCACCGCAATCCAGACCGTCTGCGCCGTGTTTCCACCGCGCTCCACCAATGCATGGGTGACGGTCACCTGCGCCATTTGCGCTGCCGTTTCACCAGACCGTCACCCACACCCTTGCCTGACGCGCACCGCGATCCAGACCGTCTGCGCCGTGTTTCCACTCCGCTCCACCAACGCATGGGTGACGATCACCTGCGCCATCGCTGCCGTTTCACCAGACCGTCACCCACACCCTTGCCTGACGCGCACCGCGATCCAGACCGCCTGCGCCGTGTTTCCACCGCGCTCCACCAATGCATGGGTGACGGTCACCTGCGCCATCAGACCGCCCACGCCGGAATAGAGATCGTTGTCGCCGTGAGCGGCAGGGATTGTTCCGCCAGACAGATCACCCCGCCACTGCCGATATGCATGCCCAGCCGCTCCAGCGCCCCGAAGTGCTGAACATCCTTCCGTCCTGGCGATGCAGTCTTCTTGATCTCCAGCGGAAAGATCACCCCGTCCTGCACCAGCAGCAGGTCGATCTCCCGTCCATCTCTGTCGCGGTAGTAAGAGAACGGCGGTCGCCGTCCGGCGTGCCAGTAGCTCTTCAGCAATTCTGTGACGACCCAGGTTTCCAGAATGGCGCCCGACATTGCGCCCGCTTCGAGCGTCTCCGGCGTCGCCCATTCCGTCAGATACGCCGCGAGACCGGTATCGAGGAGATAGATCTTGGGCGTCTTGACCAGCCGTTTGATCACATTGCTGTGATACGGTTCCAGCAGATAGATGACGCCAGATGCCTGGAGGATCGACAGCCAGTGTTTTGCTGTATTCACCGCCACATCCGCATCGCGCGCCAGATCGGCGAGGTTCAGGATCTGCGCCGTGCGTGCAGCCGCAGCTCGCAGAAAACGCAGAAACGCGAGTTCATCGCCGACGCGCGCCAGATCGCGCACGTCGCGCTGGAGGTAGGTCTGAACGTAGGAACTGTAGAACAGGTCACGATCCATCGCTTCGTTGAGCGCAATGGCAGGCAGCGATCCACGCCAGATCAGCCGGTACAGTTCCTTGAGCGTCAGTTGCTTCATACCCGCAGTACGATAGACGATCTCCTCCGGTGTCGGCGTGAAGGGGCGCGCCTCCAGTCCCTGGCCAATCAACTCCCATCTGGAAAGCCCCAACAGGTTCAGCACCGCGACACGACCAGCCAGTGACTCGGAGATGCCTTTCATAAGGTGAAACTGCTGCAAACCGGTAAGCCAGAACATCCCCGGCTTACCGGCGCGATCCACGGTCATTTTGATGTATGGGAGCAGACCGGGGGTGTACTGGATTTCGTCGATCAGAAGAGGAGGCGAAAACCGCTGCATAAATAGCGCCGGATCGGTTCTGGCCAGTTCCAGAATGAGCGGATCGTCCAGTGTCACGTAAGTGCGTTGACTTTCCCGGAGATGTCGCAGGAGTGTTGTCTTGCCCACCTGACGGGCGCCTGTCACCAGCACAACGGGAAAGTGCCGGGCGGCGTCGAGGATCGGTGCTTCGAGCGTTCTGGGAACGTACATCCTGCACCTCCACGCATCGGCTGATCTGCATTGCGATTGCACGATAGCCGATGATCGTCGGGCTGGCAAAGGCGCCGGGCGCGGGTTGACTCTGCTGCTCCGGGGGCACAGGATGCGCCTGATCGGAAATGATGGTATATTTTGGAAACGCGAAACCGGCATGCGACGCTCGATCGCGCAATGTGCGCTGCTTGTCCCTTTCACATCTGCCGATGATTCGGGGAGGTTCCTGCACATCGTGCGAGGCCGCATGCATGTTGAAATGTGCGACTCGTCATTCATTACCTGTCGCTCTCATCCGCGAGGCCGTTATGCTTACCGCCCTAACAATCAGAAACTTCAAGCTGTTTACCGAGGTCAACATCGATCTGGGCAAACGGGTCGTATTCATCGGACCGAACAATTCTGGCAAAACATCGGCATTGCAGGCGATTGCCTTATGGGATGTCGGTGTGAAGCGGTGGCTGGAACGGCGAGGGAGCGGCAACATTCCGGCTGAACGGGCTGGCGTGACAATCAACCGTAAAGATTTGCTGTCTATTCCTGTCCCTTTGGCGAATGTGCTGTGGCGCGAACTGCAGGTGCGGGAAGGTGAGCGACACGACGGCAAATCGCGCACGCGCAACGTACGCATCGAGATCGGCGTTGCGGGAAGCGATGATCAGCAGTGGCAGTGCTGGTTAGAGTTCGATTATGCGAATGAAGAGTCGATCTACTGTCGACCTCCCCTTGGTCCCGACAACGCGCGCCTGGCGGTTCCGGCGCACCTCAAACACCTGCAGGTCGCATATCTGCCGCCAATGTCGGGGCTGGCAGCCCGTGAGGATCGACTCGAGATAGGGTCAATTCGGGTGCGACTCGGTGAAGGACGAACCGCAGAAGTGCTCAGAAATCTGTGCTGGCAGGTGGTGCAGAGCGAGAACGGCGATCAGAAGTGGCAAGAAATATGTGAGTCTATCGAACGACTCTTCGGCTCCCGGCTGCTTCCTCCTCAGTACATTGCCGAACGGGGCGAGATTACCCTGCACTATCGCACCCGTTCCGGCGCCATGCTCGACATTTCCTCCAGTGGTCGCGGCGAGCAGCAGACGCTGCTCCTGTTAGCGCATATGGCCGTCCATACAGGCGCTGTGCTGCTGCTCGACGAGCCGGCCGCGCATCTGGAGATTCTCCGGCAACGGCAAATCTATGATGTGCTGACCCGTCAGGCCGAACGCACCAGGAGTCAACTCATCGCAGCCAGCCATTCCGAAGTGGTCATGAACGAAGCAGCGCAACGGGATGTGGTCGTTGCCTTTGTCGGTCGTCCGCATCGCATTGATGATCGCGGATCGCAGGTATTGAAAGCGTTGCGCGAGATTGGTTTTGAGCCCTGCTATCTGGCGGAAACGATCGGCTGGGTGCTCTATCTGGAAGGCGCCACCGATCTGGCGATGCTGCGCGCTTTTGCAGAACGGATCGACCATCCAGCCCGCTCATTCCTGGAACGCCCCTTTGTCTATTACGTCGCCAATCAACCGCGCAGAGCGCAAGAACATTTTTGCGCCCTCCGTGAGGCAAAACTTGTCGGCATTGCTCTGTATGATCGGTTAGAACGAGGTTTGCCAGGCGATCCGAACCTTAGACAGCACATGTGGTCGCGCTATGAACTGGAAAATTATCTCTGCCAGCTCGAAACGCTGCTGGCCTTCGCCGCCAGCAAAGGGGAGGAGTCCGAAGGGGCGCTCTTCACCGGCCGCTGGCGCGACGCCATGGCGCAGGCACTCCAGGAGATCGAATAGGCATTGCGGTTGCTGGGCAGAGATCCGTGGGGCGGCGACATCAAAGCCAGCGATGATTTCCTGACGCCGCTGTTCCAGCGATTTTTCCAGATTCTTGAGCGACCGAACGACATGAACAAGACCAATTTTCACGTTCTGGCAGCATTCGTGCCGCCAGAAGCGATTGATGACGAAATCCGGCGGGCGCTCGACGCCATTGGCGACGTGGTGCAACTGGCGCGGCCCCGTGTCGATTCGTGATGACCTGTCGTGACGCAGATTCGCTGATAATGGAGCCTTCGTATGGAAGACAAGAACGATGTCGAAGAGGCGCCGACCGCATTGAGCCGGGCGCGCGCTCAGGCGGCCGTCTCACGCACGCGCCGGTCGGCAGCGGTTCAGGGCGCCGACCGATTATCCGATGCCGAGATCAACGCTGAGATTGCCCAAACACGCCAGCAGCGCCGCGTTTTCCAGGCGGGGCGGAGCGACGTCAGCCCTGCTCTCCCTGCCGAAGCAGCCAGGCGCGAATCAGCGTGACAAAACGCTCCAGATCGTCGAGGTTCGCCAGATTCCGGTATACCTCATCCCAGTCGATCAGCAGATACTCGTGAATCAGGATGTTGCGGAAACCGGCAATCGGCGCCAGGTTTGCAGCGAATTCAGGCGGCAGAACGCCTAACTCCCCCATACGCACGATGGCTTCGCGGTAGTCGCGCGGTTTTCGCGCGCCTTCCAGCGCAATAATCCGATGGCAGATGTCGATGCAGCATTGCGCAGCAACTTCCAGGTTGCGCTCAACGATGTCGCGCAGATAAGGATCGGCATCAAAATCGGATCGCGGACGCTCACGCAACGGGGTCAGACGCGCCAGGCGTTCGCTGAGTTCGTCCAAACGCCGCTCGATACCGCTGAACTCGACGCTCATCACCGACTCCATGCACAATGTCCCGGCGTTGCGCCCGCAGCACGGGTAGATAGTCGCCGTAACGGCTCATCACGTCCGCCTCATACTCGACGCGCTCAACCAGGGAACGCTGGTAGAGCGCCCTCCCCGCGGCAATGACAGCGTATGCCAGTTCGATTGGCGCCTGGTTCAGGATGATGAGATCGACCGGTTCGTCATCGAGCGCCTCTGCGAAGCGATGCGCCAGTTCGCCGCGCAGGTGCGGAAGAGACGCATCTCGATCCAGCACTGCCGCCAGATCGATGTCGCTCATCGGACCAACCTCGCCGCCAGCGCGCGATCCGAAGAGGTACACCAGCCGCACCTGCGGCTGTGCGGCTGCGATAGATGCAATGCGTTGCTGAAGGGTCTGGAGATCGATATCGGACATCAGCGCCTCGCTGGAAAGGAACGTGTTCTTTGTGATTGTACCATGGCCATCAGGAAAACGCGCCCTGGCACGATCTCCAGGGCGCAGTCATGATGTGTCAGGCAACATCGCGCTATGCCTGTCGCCCTGCGCTACGTCGTCCCTGGCATGCGCGCCTGCGCAGATGTGATGGGTTTTGAGCACATTATCCGTCGTCGCCACGTGTAGCCCGCGCAGGCGGGCTCCGCTTCCCGGAGCCCGCGACGTATGGTTTTTGTGAAATTATCCGGTGTCGCCACGTGTAGCCCGCGCAGGCGGGCTTCGCAACCGTAGCCCGCGACTTCAGTCGCCTGGCGACTCCATGAGTCGCCAGGCGGGGAGGCTGAGCGAACGCAGCCCCGCGACCGATTCAGCGTCAGGAAGAGTCTATCTCGCAATGATCGGCAAATGCCGCCGCGCGACCGTTGCAACGGTCTGGCTTCCCGTGGCGCCCAACACCGGCGTCGCGCTTCCGATCTGCGCCTGATAGTTGGTGATGCGAAACACGCTGCCAACATTGCCGGCGCGTACATTCATTTCCAGAAAGGCGAACGCTCCCTCGCTCAACGCTGGAACCTGCCAGCGCAGTTCATCGCCGACAATATCCGCGTCATTGCCAAGAGCCACAATGTCTGCATTAGCGGGGAGTGCGGCGCGCACTTCTATGCCTGCTGCGTCGGCGCCAG
>DAOTWI010000484.1:0-5703 GCA_034436075.1 Roseiflexus sp. | reverse complement strand
CTCGCGGATGGTTGCGGGCGCGCCGTTCAGTAATTCGACATATCCTGCAACGACCCGATGGATGATGGTGTGGGTCGCTTCCCAGCGTCGCCGGGCATGGTCGCGCTCAGTCGCACGCGCTTCCTCCGGCGTCATGATCCATGCTGCGCGTTGCTTCGCCGTCTCTTCCAGCTCGGCAATCGCCTGTTCGACCTCTGGACCGCTGCGCGGCGCCAATGCCTGTTCCAGCATGCCTTCGATCACGACGCGATTGCCAGGGCGCAGGAGCGCAGGTGCGCCAGGATGGTTGAGCGGGATAACAACCGGAATACGCACGGTTTCAGTGAGCATGGCGCGGCTTCCAGGGCGGGTGTGCGGGATCAGGACGCGCAGCGTCACATGCGCGAGCGCAATGCTGGAACGGAGCGGGTGCCGTCCGATACGCGCGGGTCCGGTGATCTCGCCGCACATATGAATGTCGCAACCATCTTCATCGTCGGGAGTCACCGGGCGCACGGCGCTGGCAATGAGCGTCGGCGACGTCGGAGCATCATCGGAGGAGGTAGACCACTCCAGCCGCCCTTCGACCAGCAGGCGCACGCCATGATGGGCAGGGTCGAGCAATTCGCGCCCGGCGATCTCGCGCAGCACCCGGATTGGCAGGCGAAAATCGCCGCCGAGCGGTCCCGCCATCCGCATCTGTGGTCGGCGCGATGGGTTGTGGCGAGGTGCAGGCGGAATATCGAGCAGACCGACCGCTGTAGCGCGGTAGATGCTGGCGTCGGTAGAAGGTGTTTCGCTCATTGCAGGCTCTCGTTCGGGTCTGACGGCGTGTTTCGTTGGGCATACGATAGCAGCGGAGCGCCAACCAGAAAAGCGCCCGACAGTCCCGTTTGGGGGCGCAATAGGTGTCGTCGTATGGTAGGATAGAAGAGGTATGATGCCATCGATTCTATGATCAAAATCTGATGACGCTTCCAGCTGGCTTTTGTCTGGGAACATTCGGCGTTTCCTATGCTGAATTGCGCGATGCCGCCCGCCTGCTCGACGAACTGCGGTTTGACTCGGTCTGGCTGTGGGATCACTACGTTTCCTGGAACGATCCGCGCGAGCCGGTGATCGAAGGGTTGACAGCATTAGCGGCGCTTGCCGAAGCGACTCAGCATATCCACGTGGGTCCGTTAGTAGCGAATAATCTTAACCGTCATCCGGGGCGTCTGGCGAAGATTGCCGCGACCTTGCAGGAGATCGCACAGGGGCGGTTTGAGTTGGGGATCGGCGGCGGCGGGTGGAGACCGGAGCAGGAAGCGTTTGGGATCGATCAGGGAACGCTGGATGAACGAACGGAGCGCGTCGCCGAGGCATTGCAGGTGATTAGATTGCTCTGGAGCGGCGAGCCGGTCACCTTTCACGGGCGCTACTATCGGCTCACAGACGCGATTGTCGCGTCGCCGCCGCAACCGCTCCCGCCGATCATTGTCGGGGCGCGTGGCGAGCGTCTCTGCCGCATTGCCGGGCGTTTTGCCAATGGTTTGAATGTGCAATGGCGCGACCGTGCACGATTGGATCGCCAGATTGCGGCGCTAGACGAGGGGCTGGCAGAAGCGGGCCGCACTCGCACAGGGTTCGACCTGTCGGTGCATGCTGACTGGCATGATCTGTTGCCTGATCCAGTGGCTCGGCTGGATCACTGGCGAACATTGGGTTTCATGCGCGCCATCATCTATGTGACCGCGCCCTTTCCCCTTGACGACTTCCGCCGCCTGGCGCAGACGCTGCACCTCACCAGATGATCGAAAACCCGCGTTCTTCGCCGGTTGGCTTCTCCCAGTGGACATCGACCGAGTCGACGCGGGCATGCGCCGGACCGCTGTAGCACCAGCTGACCATCCGCTGCACCGCCGGGCGGGCGCCCTCGAAGACCGCCTCGACCCGTCCGTCTTCGAGATTTCGCACCCAGCCGGAGACGCCGGTTTCGCGGGCGTAGGTGCGGGCGCTGGCGCGAAAGTTGACCCCCTGCACGCGGCCTGAGATGAAGACGTGTGCGCGAGCCATGTCTATCATGGGTTGATTTCCTCCGCCTTTGCAGTGGCGATGAAAATGACCCGTTCCGCGATATTGGTTGTTCGGTCGGCGAGACGTTCGAGCACGTGAGCGGTATCGATCAGGAGCAGTGCGCAATCGAGTTTGTGAGGCTCCTGGCGGGCGATCTCCTTCAGCATCTCGACCACCCGGTCTTCCAGCGCATCGATCTCCTGATCCCGCTCACCGAGCGAGCGCGCCAGCGCCACATCGAGCTGCACGAAGGCGTCGAGGCAGGTGTGCAGCATGTTCTGCACGAGCGTTCCCAGGCGGTGGAGTTCAATCGGCGCCTCAATGATCACTGGCGTGTGCAGGCTGCGCTCGACTTTCTTAGCGATCCCTTTGGCGTAATCGGCGGCGCGCTCCAGTTCGCTGGCGATAGCGACGGCTGCCAGCAGGCTGCGCAGGTCGGTAGCGACCGGTTGCTGCATGGCGATCAATTCAAAGACGCGCTCATCGATCGAATTGCGGGCGGCATCGATCTCACGATCGCGCGCAATCACCTCGCGCGCCAGCACAACATCCAGGCGATCCAGCGCTTTGATGGCGTCGGCAAGTTGATGTTCCACGCGGCTTCCCATGCGGAGCAGGTCGTCGTGCACCGCTTGTAGTTGTTTGATGTAGTGATCCCGCATTGCACGCTCACTTTCTGAGAGAAATACGACAATACGCCATCCTTCGCCGGGTCTTGCCGCCTGCAAAAGATGCCGAAAGGATACGCCGGTTGCTTTGACTTCCGATTTTACCTACGGTAACAGATATTTTAACTCTTCAGTGCTAAAAATGTGTTAAGGATTGGTAAGATTCTGTAGTATCACGCAAAAGTGCAGCCATCGTGAATGAACGTTCATTCCGACCCCATGTCGTAGCGTTATCTATGACCGTCTATCGCAGGTTCGTAGTTGCGGAGTAGTTGAATGAGCGGCGTCAGCATGCCTGTGCATATCTGGAGATCAGGCATTGGAATGAGGCATAGAGGCATAGATAAACGCAACAGGAACGGACAATTCTGCACATTTCCCGCATGCTTGTTGAACCGCGCGTCATGAAGATGAGACACGCCTCGTTCATCTTCAGCATATACACTTGCGGTGTGTTCAACATCCGGCTTCAAACTCATCACCTGAACCAGGCAAGAGCCTGCCGATGCACTGGAAAGAGGCAGACCATGGCGCACACATTCGCACCAACCGACAAGCACACTGAGAGTGAGGCGCACATTATTGCACGCGCCAAGGCTGGCGACGCCGATGCGATCAGCCTGTTGTACGAGCGGTATGCGCCGCAGGTGCGCCGGTACATTGCGTCGCGCCTGGGCGATCCAGTGCTGGCTGAAGACGTGTGCAGCGATGTGTTCGTCAAGATGCTGGAAGGACTGGAGCGCTACGAGGATCGCGGCTGGCCCTTCTCCGCCTGGCTCTACCGCATCGCCTACGCCCGAACGATGGACATGCTGCGTCAGGCGCGGCGGCGCCCGTCGGTGCCGCTCGACGAAAGCGCCCCTCAGGCGCTCGAACCGCCTGATGAAGCGGTTATCTCTCGCATCGCATACCACGAACTTCAAAGCGTCATGCGTGTGCTGACCCGCGATCAGCGTCTAGTGTTGCGGCTGCGCTTCGATGAGGATCGCACCCTCGCCGAAATTGCCGAGTCGCTTGGGCGCACGGTGGGTTCAGTGAAGGCGTTGCAGCACCGCGGGTTGACGCGCCTTGCCGAGGCGCTTGCCGATCATCCGGGGCATCAACCGGTAGCCGCTTCCTGATGTTTGTCACTGTCACTCTCTGCCTTTTTGCCATCGAATCGCCTCGTGTCTGATAAAAACTCTTGACGCCTGTTCCATCGCCCGCGTATAATGCCCTGGGAATGTTCTTTCAGGGCGATGGGAGCGTATGGACCGCGAAACCTTCGAAGCAATCGTCGTCGAGGCGCTCGACTCGCTGCCGCCTGCATTTGCTCGCTATCTGAACAATGTCGAGGTGCGCATCGAAGCGCGTCCATCCCGTGAGCAGCGGCGCGCGCTCGGTCTGCGTCCCTGGCAAACGATCTATGGTCTGTACGAAGGCGTGCCGCTCACCGAGCGCGCCGGGGGCGAACCGCTTCTTCCGGATGTCATCACGATTTTTCAAGCGCCACTCGTGCGCGATTTTCCTTCCCACGACGCGTTGCGCGAAGAAGTGCGGCGCACCGTGCTGCACGAGATTGCCCACTTCTTTGGCATCAGCGATGAACGACTCCATGAGTTGGACGCCTACTGAGCGACTATTCTTCGCTCTCTTGCGATCATGCGACACTTTTTCTCATCACCGCTCTCTGCCTCGATCTACGCGCTGGCGCTGATCGTCTGGGCGTTGCTGGTGGTCGATACGGTGAGTCTTGCCCGGCGCGCTACCGAGCCGCCGGTGTTTCCCACTCCCACCCTGGCGCCAACCGCAACTGTTGCGCCTGCCGAGGCGACGCCCGCGCCTGCGCCAACCCTCATCCCTTCCGCGCAGACGAGTGATGCGGCGCCAGTTGCGCCTGAGTCTGCGCCTGAAGGCGGCTGGTTTCATCCGAAAACCGGGCGCTATATCGCCGCCTGGCTCCCTAACTCGTTCGGTTCCGAAAATCGTGAGTCGTTCGAGGCGAATGCCGATATTCTCGATGAGATCAGCCCGTTCTGGTACTCTCCCGCTCCGAATGGCGGGTTGCGGTTCGGACGCGAGGCGCGTGACCGCACGCTGGTCGAACTGGCGCAGAGCAAAAACGTGCTCGTCATTCCAACCGTTCACAACGTCATCACCGGCGAAGACCCGGTTCCGGGCATTCTGCGCAATCCACGCCTGCGGTCGTACCACGTGCAGCAGATCGTCGATGAAGTGTTGACCTACGGCTACGATGGGATCGACATTGATTATGAGTTTCTCAGCAGCAATCTGCGCGCTGAGTATAGCGCCTTCATTCTGGAACTGGCGGACGCGCTCCATGCGCACGGCAAACTGCTGACGGTCGCTGTGCACGCGAAAGATTGCGATTACTGCGGGCTGGGAGGATTCCAGGATTGGTCTGTGATCGGTCAGGTGGTCGACCGGCTGCGGATTATGACCTACGACTACCACTGGCGCGGCGGCGGTCCCGGTCCGGTGGCGCCGGTCTACTGGGTCGAACGAGTGGCGCGCTATGCCGTAACGGTCGTTGACCCGGCGAAGGTGGTGATCGGCGTGCCGTTCTATGGCTACAACTGGCCCCGCGATGGCGGCGGCAATGCGCGCGGGCAGACGTGGGCGATGATCAATGAGATTATTCAGACGTATCGCCTGTCAGTCAATCTCATGGAAAGCAATCAGAACGGTCTGGTGCAGGAAAACTGGATCACCTACAGTTCGCGCACCGAAGGACGGCGCGAGGTCTGGTTCGCCACGAGCAGCGGTCTCGACGCCAAACTGCGCCTGGTGCAGGAACTCGATCTGGCGGGCATTGCGATCTGGCGGCTCGGCGGCGAAGACCCGCGCAACTGGGAGGTTATTCGCGCGCGCCTGCTGCAAGACCCGTATGAATCGCAGCGAGTGTTGAGCCGTCTGTTGCCGGAGCACTGATGATCAAGCCGGAGATCAAAGCGAACGAGCGCGAGGCGGCGCAACTCTTCGTGCGCGGGGTGGCGGCGGC
>DAOTWI010000483.1:0-3227 GCA_034436075.1 Roseiflexus sp. | reverse complement strand
CCGCGCGCGCTGGTGGCGCTCCACGAGTTGCGCCAGCAATTCGCGCCGCTGCTGCGCAGCGACACGCCGATCGACATCGTGATCGATCCGGCGGAGGCGCTGGCGCATGCCCACACCCTCGCTGCGCCCGACGACCTGATCTGCGTCACCGGATCGCTCTTCGTCGTCGCTGCCGCACGCGAAGCGCTTGGCCTCGCCGGGGAGCGCGATTGACCGTGGTTGACCCGCCTGTGAAAATGCGTATAATTGCCACTTAACCTTCTACCATTCTGCTGGAAAGGCAGGTCACCCTCATCGTGCAACACGTCCGCCCCACGAGTGTCTGATGCGTCCTGCACCCAGGCAGGCGCTCTTCCTGTCCAACACCTGTCGAGGAGGACATTATGCGAGCATACGGACCAGACCTCATCCACACGATCGGTCTCTTCGGCCATGGCGGCTGCGGGAAAACGACGCTGACCGAGGCGTTGCTGCTCACCGCCAGGGCGATTTCCCGCGCGGGTCGCGTCGAAGACGGGAATACCGTTTCGGATTACGACCCGGAAGAGCAGCGACGCCGCATGTCGATCAACCTGGCGGTTGCACCGGTCGAGTGGCACGATACCAAGATCAATCTGATCGACGTTCCCGGCTATGCCGACCTGGTTGGCGAAATGGCCGCCGCAATGCGCGTGATCGATGCTGCGATCATTGTGCTCGACGCCGCTGGCGGCGTTGAGGTCGGCACGGAACTGGCGTGGGAAATGGCGCGCAAGGCGCGCGTTCCGATCCTGCTGTTCATCAACAAACTCGACCGTGACAACGCCAATTTTTTCCGTTGCATCGAACAGGCGCGGCAGATCCTCGATGAGGCGGTCGTGCCGATGCAACTGCCGATTGGCGAGCAGCGCGAGTTTGCCGGCATCATCTCGCTGCGCCGTCAGCGCGCCTGGATGATCTCCGAAAAGCACGACGGCGGTTTCGTCGAGGCGGATATCCCGCCGGAATTGCTCGACCTGGAACAGGAGTGGCGCGAGAAACTGGTCGATCGGATCGCAGCCACGAACGACGACCTGATCGAGAAATATCTCGATGGCGGCGCCGATGCGCTGACCCAGGAAGAATTGAACCAGGGTCTGCGCGCAGGGATCGCCAACGGCTCGATTGTCCCGGTCTTCTGCGGGTCGGCGTTGCAGGTGGCGGGCATGGCGCAGTTGCTCAACGGCATTCTCGACAGCATCCCCTCGGCGGCGTATAAGCCGGTGCAGGCGCGCGATCTGGTCTCCGGCAAGGATGTCACACTCAAGGCGTCGGCTTCTGAACCGCTCAGCGCACTCGTCTTCAAAACCATCGTCGATCCGTATGGCAAGATGTCGTACATTCGCGTGTTCAGCGGCGAATTGAGCGCCAACTCGACGGTCTTCAACCCGCGGACGGGGAAGGAAGAGCGGATCGGGCAACTCTACATAGTGCGCGGCAAAGAGCAAACCGCCATTGCGCTGATTGGTCCCGGCGACATCGGCGTTGCCGCCAAACTCGGCGATGTCAGCACCAACGACACCCTTTGCTCGCGCGACCGTCCGCTCCAACTGGCGCCGATCGCGTTTCCGGCGCCGGCGTTCACGGCGACGGTCAAGCCCAGAACGCGCGCCGATCTCGACAAGCTCGGCAATGCGCTGCACAATGTCGTCGAGGAAGACCCAAGCCTGCGCGTTTCACGCGACCCGATCACCGGCGAGAGTCTCCTCTCCGGGCAGGGCGAGTCGCACTTGCAGATCATCGTTGAGCGCATGAAACGCAAGTTCGGCGTGGATGTCGAACTCGACCTGCCGCGCGTGCCCTACCGCGAGACGATCCGCGGCAAAGCCGAAGCGCAGTACCGCCACAAAAAGCAGACCGGCGGCGCCGGGCAGTTCGCCGATGTGACGATTCGGATCGAGCCGCTTCCGCCCGATCCGAACCGCACCGACCCGCTCGAGTTCGTCAACGCGATCGTCGGCGGCGTCATCGACCGCTCGTTCATTCCATCGGTCGAAAAAGGGGTGCGCGCTGCCATGACCGAAGGGGTCATTTCAGGCAACCCGATGGTCGATGTGCGCGTTGAACTGTTCGACGGCAAGATGCACCCGGTGGACAGCAAGGACATCGCGTTCCAGATCGCCGGGCACGAAGCGTTCAAGATCGCGGCGCAAAAGGCAAACCCGACGATCATGGAGCCGATCTACCAGCTCGAAATTACCGTGCCTGAGCAGTATGCCGGTGACATTATCAGCGATATGAACCCCCGCCGCGGGCGCGTGCTCGGCATGATGCCGGCGGAGGGCGGGCGCACGACGATCACCGCGCAGGCGCCGCTGGTCGAGGTGTTGCGGTACGCGACCGACCTGCGGTCGTTGACGCAGGGGCGCGGGCGCTTCTCGATGGTGTTCGATCACTACGAGGACGTGCCGCCGCACCTGGCGCAGGCGCTGATCGAGGCGCAGAAGAAGGAGCACAGCTCCGGGCATTAAGCACGAACGATCCCCCCGTGCGGTAGAGCCGTTGCATTGGTAAAGCCGTTGCATTGGGTAAAGCCGTTGCATTGCAACGGCTTTACCATCATCCCCCCTCACGATCCCGCATCGCCTTCCGCAGCGCCGCCGCGAGCGGGTTGTCCTCGTCGTCCACCTCCGACTCAGAGGAGTAGATGTACCGCTCGGCTTCGCCGGACCCGGCGTCCGCCTCCTCTTCCTCTTCGTCCTCCTCGTCCCAGTCGAGGTGCAGGTTCTCGGCGCCTGCCAGCGCAGTGATGTCGTCTACCGAAAACCGGATCAACCCGACGAGGTCAGGGTTGTCTGGCAGCGCCGCGAGCGAGTCCGCCTGGCGCACCTGCGGCAGATTCGCCAGAACATCGGCGAGCGTGGGCGGCGGTTCAGCCGGCGGCTGGCGATCCGGATGCCGGGCGATCCATTCGGCAAGTTGCGCCGCCGCGTCTTCCGGCGTCTGCGGAATGCCGGTATCGACCAGCAGGATCGTGGTGTGGACGCGGGGGAACAGCATGCGCAGAATGGTCTGCGTATCGCGCAATTGGCGGATGGCGCGCCGCAGGCTGGCAGCCTTCATGCTGGCTTTGATCTCGAAAACGTGAATCGTTTTGGGTTCGGGAATCCAGACCGCGTCGAGTTCGCGGTACTTCGTGACTGCCTGCCGTCCGCGGTGCTCCAGGTATTCGACGATGCGCCGCTCGGACAGCGTGACCTGCTGCGCCA
>DAOTWI010000482.1:0-11517 GCA_034436075.1 Roseiflexus sp. | reverse complement strand
CGCTCAGCCCGACGGTGCAGCGTCGGGCTGAGCGTCCGGTTGTCGCTTGACAAATCGTGCTCGGACCCCGATTGTACAGCAACTTTCACGGGTGCGCCGTGCGTCTAACTGATGTGGTTGTCGCGTGCAGGAATGGAGACATTATCGTGCCTGCTTTAGCCCGGGATCATCCGCCGAGGTGGGATCCGCTCCAAAACTATCCGGTCGCTCTGTATTTCCTGATCGCTTATGCGTTCTCGTGGCTGGTCGGCGGCGTGCTGATCGCCCGTGCTCATGGTCTCGTCACGGCGCCGCAGTGGTTGCACTACGTAAGCGCGTTCGGACCGATGATCGCGGCGATCATGGTCACTGCCGCCTTCGATGGGCGCGCAGGTCTGGCGGAACTGTGGCGGCGCATCGCGCGGGTGGATGTCGGTCTGCGCTGGTGGCTCATTGCGGTTGGAACGCCGCTTGCTCTCGGCGTCGTCGCAGCCGTCGTCTATGCGTTCGAGCAGGGGATGTTGCCGGATATTGCGCTGTTTGGCGAGGTGGACTATCTGGGGAACATCGGCGCGCTGGCGGCGTTGGGGTTGTGGATGGCAACCTATGGGTTTGGCGAAGAGATCGGGTGGCGCGGGTTTGCGCTGCACCGGCTGCAATCCGGCGGGTGGATTCGCGCGGCTGTGATCATCGGCGTGTTGTGGGGCGTGTGGCACCTGCCGTACTTCTTCTACAAGGACAATTTCATGGCGCTGGGCATCGGCGGCTTTGCGGGGTATCTGATCAGCATCGTCATGGGATCGATTCTCCTCTCGTGGATCTATCGCGGGAGCGGGAACAGCATTCTGATGGTCGCCCTGTGGCATGGGCTGTTCGACTTCGTCAGCGCATCACCCGTGGCAGAGGGGACCGCCAATGCGGTGATCAGCATTGTCGTGATTGGATGGGTGATCGTCATCCTGCGGCAGGCGCGGGGCGGTCGGCGCACAGCGAATGCGAGCGCGCCAGAGCGCTGAGGCGCACAACAGCGCGAGAATGGTATAATGTTTCGGAAGCCGATGTTGTCCGTGAGTTGCTCTTATGAGTCATCAGGAACACGACAAGATTGCCCGGTCTGCGGTTTCGTCGGTGAACTGCGGCATTATCACGATCAGCGATACGCGCACCCCGGAGACCGACACAGGCGGCGCGCTCATCCGCGCCGGTCTTGAAAGCGCAGGGCATACGGTGATGCGCTATATCGTCGTCAAAGACGAGCCAGTGCAGATTGTCGAGCATGTGCGCGACTTCGCCGCCGCCGGGTGCCAGGTGATTATCACGAGCGGCGGCACCGGCATCGCCCGGCGCGACAGCACCTTCGAGGCGATCGATGCGTTGCTCGAAAAACGCATGCCCGGCTTTGGCGAGATCTTTCGCATGCTGTCGTACCAGGATATTGGACCGGCGGCGATGCTCTCGCGCGCCACGGCTGGCGTCTTTCAACGGTCGCTGATCTTCTGCCTGCCCGGTTCGCCTGCGGCGGTGCGCCTGGGGATGGAAAAACTCATCCTGCCGGAACTGGCGCACCTTGTGTGGGAAACCATCCGTTGAACGCGCAGCGCGTTCGAGGAAACTTCTGTGATTCGCTGGATACTGCTCAAACTCATTCGTTTCTACCAGGTGTTTATCTCACCGGCGCTGCCGCCGAGTTGCATCTATGAGCCGAGTTGCTCGAAATACACCTACCAGGCGATTGCACGGCACGGCGCGCTCAAGGGAACGTACCTGGGCATCCGTCGCATTCTGCGGTGCCATCCATGGGCGCAGGGCGGGTACGACCCGGTGCCGGAAGAGGGCGCTGTGATCTTTGCGTTTCGCCGGTCGCCGCCAAAAAGCGTTCTGAATGATCGCCGCCGTGCGCATGGAACTCCCGGCGCCGCAGAGTCGGCTGGCGCGCCATCAACCGAAGCGGCGCTGCGCGCATGGGCGCACGCGCTGGCAGAACGGCATCCAGACGTGGTGCGTGTCGGGTATGCCGACGCTCCAGTGCAGGAAGGCGAACGCAGCAACATGGACGTGATCGTGATTGTTGCGCAGGCGGACCTCCCCTTCGAGCAGCGCGCCGCTGCGTGGGACGCCAATCCGCTCCCGTTTTCCGCTCATCTCAGGGTCTATACGTTCGACGAGTGGACGCACCGCTTCTCCGACGCGCACGCGCCGTCTCAGACGCACTGGGTCTTCGAACGCGAATACGTGCAACGATGAGGCGCACGCCATGCCTGATCGCTCCCAGGACTGGTTCAAACAGGCGGAACGCGACCTGGAGCAGGCGGTCGACTCACAGCGCGCTGAACGTCATGAATGGGCATGTTTCGCTGCGCATCAGGCGGCGGAAAAAGCCGTCAAGGCGCTCCATCTCGCGCACAAGCAGGAAGCCTGGGGGCATGTCGTGGCTCGTCTGCTTGCCGATTTACCGCTGAACGTACCGTCCGATCTCATCGACAAGGGGCGTGTGCTGGACAATTTCTACATCCCGACCCGTTATCCGAATGGACATCCGGCAGGCGCACCCTACGAACATTACGGCGTCCTTCAGAGTGAACAGGCAATCGCGTATGCGCGTGAGATCATTGAATTCGTCCGTGGTGAAATGGCCTGATGTGCAGACCGTTGAGGGCGCACTGCGGGAATGGGCGCAGAAGATGGCGCAACGACATCCAGAGGTGTTGCGTGTCGGGTACATTGGTTCCTACGCCAGGGGTGATTGGGGGGTCGGCAGTGATGTGGACGTGCTGCTGATCGTCGCGCAGGCAGACCTCCCCTTCGAGCAGCGCGCCGCTGCGTGGGACGCCAATCCGCTGCCTGTGCCTGCTGATCTGCTGGTGTACACCCTTGATGAATGGCAGCGCCTTCCGCGCGACAGTCACTTCGTGCAGGTCGTGGAGCGTGAGGCGCGGTGGGTGTTCGAACGTTGAACCCTGCCGGAGAGACGTTGCGCCGGAGAGACGTTGCGCCAGAGAGACGTTGCAATGCAACGTCTCTCCGGCATTAATTTTGCAATGACTCCCCCAACCGTTCCCCGCCGGTCAGGCGCAAACCGCGGCGCCAGTCGGCGGCCGGGATTGGGCGTTTACCAGCCGGTTGCACTGTCACCAGCACGAGCAACCCTTCACCAGTCGCCACTGCCGGACCCTCCACCGTATCCAGGAGCGTGCCGGGGGGCGCGTCGCCGCGCCAGCCGGCGATGACGCGCGCTGCAATGATTTTGAGCGGCGCGCCGCGCCAGGTGGTGGTTGCGCCGGGCCACGGATCAAAGGCGCGGGCCATCCGTTCGATCCGGATGGCAGGCAGCGACCAGTCGATGATGCCATCCTCGCGGGAGAGCAGTTTCGTGAACGTCGCGCGCGAGTGATCTTGCGGTTGCGGCGTGATCGCGCCAGCCGCGTAGGCGTCCAGCGTCTCGATCAGCATTTCCGCGCCGAGTGCGAACAGGTCATGCGTCAGGGGACCGGTGCGCGCATCAGGGGGAAGCGGCACGGCACGCTGCGCCAGGATGGGTCCCGCATCCATTTTCGCGTCGATCAGCATGATTGTCACGCCGGTTTCGGCATCGCCGTTGAGGATCGCGCCGGCAACCGGCGAAGGACCGCGGTAGAGCGGCAGGAGCGACGGATGGATATTGACGTACCCAAGCGGCGGAATGGCGAGCACATCACGGCGCAGGATTTCGCCGTATGCCGCGACGACGCCGGCATCCGGGCGCAGGTCCGCCAGTGCGGCAACCGCTGCGGGATCACGCAAGGTCTCAGGGGTCAGCACCGGCAATCCCAGGCGCAGCGCCGCCTGCTTGACCGGCGTCGCCACAGGAGTCTTCCCCCGCCCAGCCGGGCGATCAGGCTGTGTCACGACGCCAGTCACCTGATACCTGGGGTCGGCAACCAATCGTTCGAGCGGGAGAACGGCGAACGCCGGACTGCCAAGAAAAACGACTCTCAATGCCATCGACGCACCTGATGAATGGTTCTTGAAAATATCCGGTATCGCCCAATAAAGCCCGCGCAGGCGGGCTTTGCTTTCCGCAGCCCGCGACTTCAGTCGCCGGGCGGGTGGGCGGATAGCGGAATAATGCCCGCCAGGGACGCGATGTTTTCATGACTGCACGATGCAATCCGCGCGTATTGCATAGCCCATGAAGCGTGTAGTATAATACACCAAAGTGACACTGGCGCGGTGCAGAGAGCTTGTGACGGAATGGCGCGCACCGCATGCAAAGAGAGTGCAAGTCGCCAATGCACGCACTTGTGTATGACGGAAACCTGCGTCAGGTCGACGATTACCCTCGTCCGGTTCTGCGTGCTGGCGAGGCGCTCATTCGCCCCACTCTGGTCGGCATTTGCAACACCGATATCGAAATCACGCGCGGCTACATGAATTTTCGCGGCGTCCTGGGCCACGAGTTTGTCGGCGTGGTCGTTGCGTGTGAAGACGCGGCGTGGATCGGGCAGCGCGTGGTTGGCGAAATCAATGCGGCGTGTCGTGTCTGCGCGGTGTGCCGGCGCGGCGACGAGAGCCATTGCCCCAACCGCACGACGCTTGGCATCGATCGACGGGACGGTGCGATGGCGGAACTGTTCAGTTTGCCGGTTGCGTGTCTCCACCGGGCGCCGGACCGCATGCCGGACTCGGTGGCGGTGTTCACCGAACCAGTGGCGGCAGCGTTCGAGATTCTGCAACAGATCCATGTCCGCCCGACCGATCAGGTGGCGGTGGTGGGCGATGGCAAACTGGGCTTGCTTTGTGTGCAGGCGGCGCGCCTTCCTGGTTGCGATGTCACGCTGGTTGGGCGGCACCCGGATCGCTGGGAGTTTCTGGAAAACATGGCGATTCGCGCCGTTCATGTTGATGAACTGGACGCTGCCTATCATGGGCGATTCGATATAGTCGTCGATTGCACCGGCCATCCGCACGGACTCCGGGTCGCGCGCCAGTTGGTGCGCCCGCGCGGGCATCTGGTGATGAAGAGCACATTCGCTGCCGAGTCGGAATGCAACCTGACGATGCTGGTGGTTGATGAGATTCGCCTGATCGGGTCGCGCTGCGGTCCGTTTGCGGCTGCGTTGCGCGCTCTGGACGGCGGATTGATCGCAACGGCGCCGTTGATCGCGGCGCGTTTTCCGCTGCGGGATGGCTTACGGGCGTTTGCCGCCGCAGCCGGTCGGTTGAAGGTGTTGCTGGAGGTGTAGATGGCATCGAAGGGCATCTTTGGGCGCAACGATCAATCGGCGCGGTATGCTGCGGCGTCCCTGGCGCTGGGATTGATGTTCGTGTCGCTGGTGATCATCTACCTGACGGCGCCTCAAAATGAGATGGTGACGCTGCTCTGCGTCGTCATCATGGCGGTCAGCCTGCTCATTGCGCTGAACGGCAACTGGAACGAGATCGGCATGATGGCGGCGTTTGCAGCGTTGACCTCGTTGATGGCGTCTTATTTCTTAGGGCGTGATGTGCTTGGCGATACCGGCAGCATTGTCTTTCCGCTCCTCTGGATCGGGGCGCTGCTCTATGTCTTTCGCTGGATTTCGAGCCACACCGTGGTCGTGCCTGAAGATCACGCGATTATGGTTGCACGGTTCTACAGCGGTTCGCTCTACCGCCTGCAACCGCCGCTGGCGCCGCCGCTCATTCCGCTGTTGGAGCGACGGGTTGCGACCATCCCGCTGTATGAATTGAGCCATGATGTGAAGGTTGCCAAAATCAACACGGGCGGAGCGCACAGCATTGATGAAGTGGAAGTGCATCTGCGCTACCGGGTGCAGAACCCGGAGTTCGCGCTGGCGAACATCCCCAACCGGGGGCAGATTCAGAATGATGTGGCGCGTGAAATGGGACGTGATCTCGAACAGGCGCGTCTCGATGTGGCGTTCTGGGAGAAATTGCTGGCGCGTCAACTGGAACACGAAGTCGACGATATCGTTCGTGAGGTGGTGTTTGCCGAGACGAAGAGCGCAACTGAAGCCTATGAAAAACGACAGCACATCTCACAACAGGTCTTTCACCGGTTGAACAAACTGACCCAGCGGTGGGGCGTCGTTGTCACCCGGGTTGACATCGATTATTTCAGCGTGCCGGAGGATCGCTTCCGCAAAGAAGGTCCGCTCGATAAGGAAGTCAAGCGCATTCTGGAGACAAGCAAAGCCGAAGCGCAGGCGGAAGCCGAACGCATTCGCAATATTGTGCAGGTGTTGCGGGCGGAAGGCATCGAAATCACCCCGGAGATTATCGGGGCGCTGCTGATTCCTGAATGGTTGGGCGAGATCGAAGCATTACTGCCGTCGCCTTCGGCAAAGCCAGCGAATGACAGACCAGGGAACGGAGGGGCGAAATCCGGCAATGCAACTAAACAATAACAACGCATCCGAACCGGTGGTGGTCGTAGGGGCGGCATGCCTGGATGTGAAGTGTCGCCTGCGCGGCGATGTGCTCGCCAGCACCTCGAATTCGGCGGATGTGCGCATCAGTGTGGGCGGATGTGCGCGGAATGTCGCCGAGAACCTGGCGCGCCTCGGTTACCCGACGACGCTGGTCACCGTGGTGTGCGATGATGATTTCGGGCAGGCGATTGTGCAGCAGACGGCGCGCGCCGGAGTGAACACCGACCATGTGATCCGGGTGTGTGACTATCACTCACCCGCCTATGTCGCCCTGCTTTCGCCCGAGGGCCGGTTGATCACCGGCGTGGACGACACCGAAGCGGTTGCTGCGCTCACGCCAGCGGTGATCACCGGGCATCGCGCGCTGTTTCAGCGCGCGCCAATGGTGGTCATGGATGCGAATGTGCCGGTTGACAGTGCGAAGACATTGCTCGATATCTGTGCTGCTGCGGGTGTGCCGGTGGCGCTCGATCCGGTGGCATACGCTCCAGCGCTGCGCTACCGGCCGTTCATCGGTTCGTTCTCTCTGGTGGCGCCGAATGCTATCGAAGCTGAAGCATTGACCGGCATGCAGGTGACGGATGTGGCGCAGGCGATCCTGGCGGCTCGCCGCCTGACGGCTGAAGGGGTCGAGATTGCGATTGTCACACTGGCGGAACAGGGTCTGGTGTATGCCACGCCGTCGTCGAGCGGGCATATCCCGGCCATCAATGTTGAAATCGTCGATCCAACCGGCGCGGGTGATGCGTTAACCGCCACCGTGGTCTATGCCTTGCTCCACGATATTCCTATCGACGAAGCGGTGCGCCTGGGAGTGAGCGCTGCAACGCTGACGCTTGAGTCGCCCGATACGGTGCGGCAGGACCTGACACTTGAAATCCTGTATGCGCAGCTCGTTATTTGAAGCGACATTCGTGTTTCTGGCGATTGAACCGGCGTCATACGCTCCGATTGTCTGCGCACCCTATGGTTTGCGGCATACTCCATGACCAAACGTATCCTGATTGCAGACGATGAACCGGCAGTGCGTCAACTGCTCGAATTGGTGTTGCGGTCGCAGGGATACGAGGTATTCGTCACCCAGAACGGCGACCAGTTGGTGCGCACCGCGCAGGAGTGGATACCAGACCTGGTGATCGTCGATCTGATGATGCCGCAGATGGATGGGTATGAAGCGATCCGCCAGCTGCGCAACGACACCCGCACTGCCCATGTGCCGATGCTCATTCTCACGGCGCGGTCGACTGCCGAAGATGTTGTGACCGGCTTCGATACCGGCGCTGATGATTATGTGACCAAGCCCTTCAATATTCCTGAATTGCTGGCTCGCATTCGCGCTCATCTGCGTCGCGCGGCGCAGACGCCAGTTCACAATCCGCTCACCGGTCTGGCAGGGAATGTGCTCCTGACTGAAGAGTTGAAGTATCGCCTGCGAAACGATGCCGCTTTTGCCCTGTTGTATGTTGACCTCGATAATTTCAAGGCGTTCAATGACACCTACGGTCCAGCGCGCGGCGACCGGCTGATCAAACTGGTTGCCGAGGTATTGGTGGAGGTGGTCCAACAGCACGGCGCATCGAGCGATTTCATCGGGCATATTGGAGGAGACGACTTTGCTGTGCTGACGACGCCGGATCGTCTCGATGCGATCTGCCAGGGCGTGATTGCGCTGTTTGATAAGCGTGTGCGTGATCTGTACGATCCAGAAGACCTGGCGCGCGGGTATCTGCGCGGCATTGACCGCCAGGGCGTGCCGCGCAATTTTCCGATCACCACCATCTCAATCGGCGTGGTCACCAATCGTCGCCGTCGCTTTGCCGACTATGATGAAGTCAGCCGGATTGCGGCGGAGATGAAGCAGTATGCCAAGCAATTGCCTGGCAGCACGTATGCGGTAGATATCCGTGGCGTCAGCGAACAGGCGGTCGAGCGAGATCGCCGCGGGTCCCCTCCGCCGCCAGTGCTGATTGTGTCTGCGGATGCGCTGTTGCGCAACGTCATCGTTCCTTTGCTCGACGAAATCGATCTGCGCGCACTCGATGCGCCAACAGTGCTCGATGCCGAACGGTTGCTTGCGTACCATCCTGAAACCGTTCTGGTGATTGTCGATGCGCGTGTGGGAAAACAGGCGCGTGATTTTTGCAAAAATCTGGCGCAACATCAACCGGATCTGCCGGTGATTGCGCTTGCTGACCCGCAGGCTTCCGGGGTCATCACGCCTGACGCTGTCCGGTATATTCTCCCCTTGCCGTTTGACCGCAATCAGTTGCGGGCGCGAATCGTCGAAGTGCGGGGCGCTTCGCAGGAGACGTCGTAGGCATATGCAGGCATTCATCGCCAGTCTGGTTCTGCTGGTGATTGCTGGCGCCGCTCTGGCGCTGCTGGCGCCGCTGCGCACCCGACTGCGTCTGTGGGTGCAAACAACACGCGCGGCGGCATTGCGGCGCGCCAGGTTGGTGCGCAGCGCAACGATCATCAGCGGTTCCGGTGAAGAGATCGAAGTGCCCGATGTGGTGCGCGCCGATACGCCCTGGACCGGGCGTATCCGTGAATGGCGGCGCAGCGTGCGCTTGCAGACGGTTCTCACCGGCGTGCTGATCGTTGCCCTGATCGTGCTGGGGTTGCCACGCCTGCTTCCCGGCGCCCGCGCCGACGAACTGACGGTGCTGGTGGCGCCATTCTCTGATCCGGGCGGTGCGACTGGCGCTACAGGCCGCGCCGCAGCTCAGGAACTGGCAGATGTGCTCGCAATAACAGTTGGATCAGGCGCGTCCATCCGGCTGGTCGATGCGGCGCCGGCTGACCAGGAGGCGGCGCTGGCGCTGCTGGGCGCGTCCCGCGCCGATATCATCATTATGGGCGAGATAGCGCCTGGCGGGATGCTCGATGCAGCAACATTGACGCCGGTTCTTATCTATGCGCCAGGCGGCATCCAGGCATCTGCCAGCCTCGATGGCTTCGTCGGGCGTTTCGCGTTGCCAACGGTCTATCCGTTGGCTGCGCAGCCGATCAATGGTCGCGTCGTTCTGCCGCGACTGGTGCGCGCATTGGCGGATTATACCAACGGGCAGTACAGCGCTGCGGTTGCGGCATTGGATGATCTGGAACGCGAACAGCCCGCGTTACGCCCCGGCTTGCTGCGCACAGTGCGCGCGATGATCTGGTGGGCGCGCGGCAACTATGAGCAATCGGCGAGCGAGTTTCGCCGCGCAATTGCGGCGATGCCCGATGCGCCGCCCGCCGAAGTGGCGCGCCTCTACGCCTCGCTCGGCGCGGTTCAGCACGACATGGGCGATCCAGCAGCGCGTGATTCGTTCAATCAGGCGATTGCTCTGCTTCAGGGGCAGGACCTCGGCGAATTGCGCTACAATCTGGCGCTCGAGACATTGCGATCAGGCGATCCTGCCGCCGCGGCGGTATCGCTCGAACAGGCGCGACGGTTATTGCCGCCATCGACGCCGCTGCTTGTGACACTCGCCGAGGCGTATCGTCTCAGCGGGCAACTCGATGCGGCATCGGAGGCGCTCAATGCCGCTACTCGCCAGATAGGCGCCGATGACCGCCTTGTTTCGCTCGATTTACGACCGCTCGTGAATGCCCGGCTGCGCGCAAGCGTGCAGAGCGAGCGAGCGCTTTTGCGAACAGCGCGCCTGCTCAATGCGCGCGATCCGCTGCTCTGGGAATTGGAGAGCGCGCCGCTGCCGCCGGAAACGGAACGACCACGAAAAGAAGCGGAGCTGAATCAAATCCTCAATGATATTTCACTTGCGTTGCGCGAAGCCACAACCCTCAATCAGGAATGGAGCAAGCGCGCCGCTGCCGCAGACTCCGAGCAGCGTCTGATCGATGGCAGTATTGCCATGCACCAGGTGCGTCGCACCGATCTGGCTATTCGCCGTTACCGTTTCTGGCTGGCGGTCGTTGAGGTGGAACTTGCGCGCCTGCGTGATACGCGCGCGCCAACGGGACTGGCGGCGATCTGGGCTGGATTGACGCGCACGTGGTCGCCGGCGACTGATGCGTTGCGCCAGATTGACACGCTCGATCAGACGCAATCGGGCAGTGTTGACCTGGCTATCCTGCGCGGTCGGGCGCTGCTGGTGAATAACCAGGAGAACGATGCGCGCACCGCCTTCGAGACGGCGGCGCGCCTGGCGCCGGAACGCCCGGAGCCGTTGTTCCATCAGGCGATGCTGGCATTGCCCCAGAGCCGCGAACAGGCGCGACAGTTGCTCGAAGCGGCGTTGCAGCGCAACCCGGCGTATTTTCCGGCGCGCATTCGCCTGGCGGAACTGGCAGAGGAGGAACAGCGCTGGCAGGATGCCATCACGCACTGGCGCTGGCTGGCTGAACACCGTGCGGGGGCGGATGAAACGCTGGCGCTGGCGCGTGCGCTTCGTTTCAGTGGATCGGACGGGTATGCCGAAGCGGAGCAGCTTCTGACGCCGCTGGTGGCGCGCAATCATGCTGCTGCGATAATCGAAATGAGTCGACTCTACCGCACAACAGGTCAACTTGATGCAGCGCGCGACGTGCTGGAGCGCGGATTGCAGCACACCGCCCGCAGCGCCCGGCCCTATGCCGACATTGCGCACGAACTCGGGTTGGCGCTGGTCGATCTGGGCGCGATTGATCGCGCTGAGCGCCAGTTCGAGGCAGCGATCAACGCGAATCCGCGCCATGTTCCTTCCTACCTGATGCTGGCGCAGCTGGAGCGACGCGCCGGGAATGACCGTGCAGCGGCGCGCCGCTACGAAGCCGCGCTCGATGCTGGCGCCAGTGATCCGGCGGTGCTTGCACAGATCGGCGCAACCCTGATCGAACTCCGGGAATACACGACCGCAGTAACAGCGTATGAGCGCGCAATTGCGCTGCAACCAGCCAGCGCGACGCTCCGGTATCAGGCGGCGCTGGCGTATCTGGGGGTTGGACGCCTCGATGCTGCCGATGAGTCGGCGCAACGGGCGCTGGAACGGCAGCCGGTCTATCCCGAGGCGCTGGCGCTGTTGGGGGATATTGCGCTGCAACGCGGCAATCTGGCGGTAGCCGGGCAACAGTATCGCGCGGCGCTTCAGCAAAATCCGGCGCTGGCGGCGGCGCACATCGGGCTTGGGCGCGTGGCGGCGGC
>DAOTWI010000481.1:0-5397 GCA_034436075.1 Roseiflexus sp. | reverse complement strand
CGGCGCAGCGCAGGTCGATGGCGCACGGGTGGCGCTGGCGCAGTGCATGGGCGGCATCGGCGCGACGGTGGCGACCCATATTCTGGCACTCGACTGAGTTGGAGGTTCAACGATGGATCTGGCAAAACACTGGCGTCTACGCCATGCGCGCTATCGTCTCGAAGGGCAGCGCAACCGGCTCACCGGCGAAGTGCGCTTCCCGCCAGCGCCGCCGCACCCCGGCGAGGCGGAAGATACGTGGGAACCCTGCGTCCTGAGCGGGCGGGGGCGCGTCTACTCATTCAGCATCGTGCGGCAACCGCCGGAGGGGTTCGAGGATCAGCCGCCCTACCTGGTGGCGCTTGTACGCCTCGATGAAGGACCGATGGTGACCGCACAACTGACCGACTGCGATCTCGACCAGGCAACCATCGACATGCCGGTCGAAATGGTCACCCGCCGCCTGTGCGACCTGGGACCGCTCGGGCTGATCGTGTACGGGTACAAGTTCCGCCCGATCGTGCAGATGTAATCGCGGCAATCCCGGATGCAGGTCTTCATGCGAAGGAGGGGCAGGTTTTGCAGCCTGCCCCTTCATTTTGCTGTTACAACAGCAACTCCTGGCGTTCCATCACAAGATCGGGCCACCGCTTGAGGAACGCTGCCGCAGACACTCGCGCAAGTTCACGCGGCTCAATCTTGTGCAGACCGCCGCCGTAGGTTCGCCCCTCGCCGCACAACTCGCTGGATGTCAGTCGTTGCAGCAGAGCGAAGACCTCTGCTGCGGCATCAGGACATTCTTCCAATAAGCGCGCCAGGTTCCCCTTCGGATACATCAACAGGTAGAGATTCGTCCCAATTGCCCGTGAGCGATTCCAGATGAATCGAAAAGGGCGCTTCTCATCAGATCCGCGTCCCATATAGGTGCAGAGAAATGGCGCCGGATCGCGCCGTTCCTGCCGATACCACGGCGTGCGTTTGCGCACCAGGTAGCCATTCCTGATGCCCAGCGCCTCTGCCATTTGCAGATACGTCCAGAGTTCAGGAGAGCGATCTCGGAGAACTATCTCTGGAAGATCACAGTCGATGAGACAGAGCTGTGGTTCGATGAGTGGATAGCCATCGTCATCCGCATCGATGATTGTGGCGGTGAGTGATCGCGGAGCAGGCAGGATAGGGCGGAGATATTGTCTGGGGAGTCGCCGGATGTCAGCCTCGTCTCGCGGCAGGATAAAGAACTGATTACTGCCGGTTGCGATACCGCGTTGAATGCGGAAGAAATCCCCTAATGTCGCGCCTTCGCCTCCCCCTGCTGTCCGTCCATCATTGTGCGCCCATCGCAGCGCCCTGAGCCTGTCGAAGTGCGGTTCGGTCTCATCAGCAGGCTCAGGGACTGGCTCGCTGCATCGCGGATAGACCGTCCACTTTCGTGTGGAGTGAAGGCGCGCTATCGGGATGCATTCGCTTATACGCGGCGCTGTTACCGTTCCGCCAAACGTAAACTCGACACAGTGTCCTGAATGTGGCGGCGCTTTCCGAAATACAAGCACAACCGAAGAAACAAGCGCGTCATTGAACTGAACGTCGGCCGGATCAAAACGATTCACCCGTATCAATGTCGTTTGTGTGACGAGATACTGTTTCAACGCTGCGCCGTAGTTAACCTCCATCCACTCGGCGGGAACGAGCCATGCCGCATACCCGCCATTCTTCATCCACGCCGTTGCCAGGAGCATGAAATAGAGATAGAGTCCTGCCAGTCCATTGACGCTTATGCCGGTCAGATGATGCGTCAGCGCCTGGAGACGCTTCTTCTCGCCACGATTAAGATGATGATGCTGTACATACGGCGGATTAGCAAGAATCAGATTCGGTCTCGGCAACCGCCAGTCACCCTCCATGACGCGCGTAAAGTCGCCATGTACGATGTCAATGCCGGTTGGCATCCAGAGGTCGCGCGCAACCGCGCACACCTCAGGATCGATTTCAACGCCAATGGCAGATGTGATTCGCTCTGGACCGAAAACGTTAAGCGCAGCGGAATAGAAACTTCCAGTGCCAATGGCTGGATCGGCAAACCGCACAGCGTGCAGACGATCGCCTGCTACGTTCTTAACGTAGTGCGTAATTTCCAGCGCCAGATCATACGGTGTAGCGAACTGTCCCAGACGATTGCGTTCAGTAGCAGGTTTGCTCCCATCGAGCCAGCGTTGCAGCTCTTGTCGTCGATATTCTGTCGCTCTTGTCAGTTGTACCGCCATAGGCGCTATAATCCAAGTTGTGCGAGATCGTCAATACGGTGTTCCCATACCCAATCAATCCCCTCAGCCGCTTCATATCCAAGATAGTCGCTTCCGAAATATCCACACAGGAATAGAACGTAAACGACATGTTCGCCATACGTGTCTCGTAATTGACGCATCTTTGTCGCTTCCTCTTTACGGCGCTTATTGGTATTCGTAAAATCGCCCGCCGACTTCGCTTCGATGAAGATTGGAATCCTGTCCTGACAAAGTTTCCTGGGCTGAATAATGACATCGACCGGTATGTTGACACGGTGCGATGTGCCAGCGGCAACATTCATTCGGAGAGCATATGTGCCAGGTTCCATATCCGCAAGCGATTTGTTCGATGGATGATCTTGCTTGCGGTATTCAAGTTGATCCAGATATTGACTGATACGCGCCGGTTGCCGCTGTTCCTGAGCGTTGCGTATGATTAGATCGGGAGCAAAAGTGATAAACCGCCGATTGAAATAGTCTACCGAAGCGGCAAGATCCTGCTTCCAGAGATGGGGTTTATCGGCGTTGATCATCGCTGCCAGACCGCGACACAAACCGGAACCGCGCAAGCCCTGGTCTGGTTGTAGCACATATGATGCAGGCTGTCAAATCTGGCAAAGATGACGATTACCGGGACGCCGCGCATCTACAGCGCAAGCCGTCGCGCGAGCGACTGCAACCCGCGATGTTGCAGCGCCTTCACCGCACCCTCGGAACGACCGAGGCGCACTGCCACTTCCTGGATTGAAAGATCAGCCATGAACCGCAGGTAGATCACCTGCCGCTGGTCGTCGGTCAGATCGCAGAGGTGACGCCGGAGTTCCTCACAGTCGAGGCGCGCCGCCACTTCGTGATCGGGTCCCTCACAGGCGCCGCTCCAACTCTCCAGGGGCACCGTTTGTCGCAGACGGCTCCGGCGAATCACATCAACGGTGCGATCGCGCGCAATGCGGTAGAGCCACGCAGAAAGGGGCCAGCCGCGATCTTCGTAGCGGTCGAGGCTCTCGAAGGCGCGTAAAAAGACTTCCGCCTGGAGGTCTTCCGCAAGATCGGCGTCGCCGACGCGAAAATAAATATAGCGGTAGAGCGGTTGTGCATAGCGATGATAAATCTGTGCAAATGCCGCCTGATCGCCGCTCTGGGCGCGTTTGATCAACTCGCTGTCGGCAAGGGGGGGATCGGCATCGCCTGGAAGAACGTGCATGAGCGTGTTTCCTGCATATCGTGCGTCGTTGCGCATCTGCTCGTCACTGGTTCGAGTGTAGCAGGAGGGCGCTACCAATTCGTAACCAGCGTAACCTTAAGCCGGTGAAAGCGGGTATAATAAGGATCGAAAGGAGCGGCAGCCATGGATTTCACACACGAGCGCCGCGCCATGATCGATCTCCTGGTTCGACGTGGCATTAGCGATCAGCGGGTGCTGGACGCAATGGCGCAGGCGCCGCGCCATTTGTTTGTTCCAGCGCACGAACGTTCGCACGCCTATAGCGATCAGGCGCTGCCGATTGGCGAAGGGCAAACTATTTCGCAGCCGTACATGGTTGCACTGATGATCGAGGCGCTTCAACTCGCTCCAACTGATCGCGTCCTCGAAATCGGCGCCGGTTCTGGCTATGCTGCCGCCGTGCTCAGCCGGATTGCAGCAAAGGTTCACACCATCGAATGCCGCGAAACGCTGGCTGCCAGCGCAGCCGCGCTGCTCCGCACCCTCGGCTACGAGAATGTTACCGTCCACGTCGGTGACGGCACCCAGGGATTGCCAGACTACGCGCCCTTCGATGCTATTCTGGTTTCGGCGGCGTCACCCTGGGTTCCGGCGCCGCTGCGGGAGCAACTGGCATCGTCAGGGCGCCTGGTGATCCCGGTCGGCGGAAGGCAGGCGCAGATTCTGCTGCGGTTGCGTCGCGAAGGGGATACCCTGCGCACCGAACGATTGTGCGATGTGCGCTTCGTCCCGCTGATCGGCGGGCACGCCTGGACGACTGAGCACTACCCCGAACGTTGAACTGGATGGAGTCGCTATGTTTTCGACGCCTGATGAAGGCATTTTTGCAGGACGCAGCAACGATACCGTTGAGTTGTTCAAAGCCTGGGCAGGCACCACCGTCGCCTATGCCGTCTTTCAAACCGGCGCCGCCAACCTGGCAAGCAGCCGGTTCCTGACGAATCTCTTCATCGCAGCCGTGGTGTGCGGCCTGGGGTTCGTGCTCCACGAACTGGCGCACCGTATCGTCGCACGGCGCTTCGGCGCGCAGGCGCACTTCGTCGCCAATGTGCAGATGCTGGCAATTTCGATCGTCGTGGCGTTCCTGCCGCTCGGTCTGTTCTTTGCCGCCCCCGGCGCCGTCTGGCACCGCGGCTACCTGACGCCGCGCCAGAGCGGGTTGATCGCGCTGGCAGGACCGGCGACCAACATGGCGCTTGCGGTGCTGTTCCTCATCGCGGCGCCGTTTGCGTTCCTCGCCGGTCTGCGCGATACCTGGATCGTGCAATTGTTCTACACCGGCGTCGCACTGAATGCCTGGCTCGGACTGTTCAACATGATCCCCGCCGGACCGTTTGATGGCGCGAAAGTGCTCGCCTGGAATTCGGTCGTGTTCGGCGTCACCGTCGCCATTGGCATTCTGCTGGCATTCGTGCTCCCTGGCAATCTCCTGAATATCTGGCTCTTTGTCTTGAGGCTGTTTGGCGGCTAGAGGAGGTTTCATGCGAACGCCACTTCTCGCAGGCAACTGGAAGATGTACAAAACCACCGGTGAGGCGCGCGAACTGGTCGAAGGGCTGCTCCACGGGCTTGGCGATGTCAGCGACCGCAGGGTGCTGGTCTGCCCGCCATTCACGGCGCTGCACACGGTGCGCGATCTGGTGCAGGGCACGCCAATCGCACTCGGAGCGCAGGATGTCTATATCGAGCCGCAGGGGGCGTTTACCGGCGCTATTTCTCCGCTCATGCTGCGCGACCTGGGATGCACGTATGTGATTGTTGGGCACAGTGAGCGCCGCGCCATCTTTGGCGAAGGGGACGAACTGATCGGCAAGAAGGTGCGCGCCGCGCTGGCGCACGACCTCACGCCGATCCTGTGCGTCGGCGAGACCAAACCGCAGCGCGACGCCGGGCAGGCGGAGACGATCGTGG
>DAOTWI010000480.1:0-4456 GCA_034436075.1 Roseiflexus sp. | reverse complement strand
GGGTGACGGTCACCTCTCCCCTCCCCGCCGCCAGCGCACATCACACTCGCTGCGGTTGCCAAGAACGCGGCGCAATATGTCGAGCAACGCGGCGCTCGCACCGCGTTCGGCAAGGAGCGCCAGCGTCTCGCGGTTGAGGTAAAAGTCGGTGTCTTCAGTGCTCTCCATTTCCAGATTGTCGAACAACACCCGCATCTCTTTGCCTGTAACAACGCCGATTGGCTTATCAGTCTGCGCGTCGGCGATGATGAACTCCTCATCGTCCTCCAATGGCGGGCTGAAAAGTTCCGCAATATTGATACGCAGCGGCATAATCCGAATGGGCGGAGTCGCCTCCTTCAGCGCCACCGGTGCATCATCTTCGTAGAGGAGCGTCTCGACAATCACGCGCGCCGCGTCAGGACGCCCGATATTCCGCGTGTTTTCGCGCATGCGCGCCAGGCGCTCGGGGTTCTGGAGCAGGCGGTCGATCTTGTACGCCAGCGTCGTCATCTGGTTGCAGCGCAGCGCCACGCCCTCTTCGAGCAGATGATCGCTATTGCGCTCCTCCTGACCGGGGATCGGCGCAATGATGACCATCGGCAACCCGGCAGCCATGGCTTCCGACGAGGTCAATCCGCCAGGTTTGCCGATCAGGAGCGTCGCCATCTTCATCAGCACCGGCATCTCGTCGGTGAAGCCAAGCATGCGGAAACGCTTCGCCTGCGGCGTCACCAGTTCAACAAGTTCAGTGCGCAGTTCTTCATTTCTGCCGCATACCACAATCACCTGCGATGGCGTGTTCATCTGCATGATCTGCTGCACTGCCTCGCGCGCCGGACCTACCCCCGCAGCGCCAGCCGACAGCAGGAGAATCGGCAGATCGGGGTTCAGATGGTAGCGCGCCAGCGCCTCGTCGCGGTCAATCGGCGCCTCAAACGCTGGATCGACCGGGATGCCGGAAACGGTGATGCAATCCTCTGGCAGCCCCAGAGCCATCAGGTGCACTTTGGTCTCCTCCAGCGCCACAAAGTAGCGGTTGAAGCGCGGGCTGAGCCACATCGAATGAAAGTCGTAATCGGTCGTCACAATTGCCAGGCGCGTGTCGATCGACCCTTCCGCCAGCAACTGCGCCACAATGCCGGCTGGCATAAAATGGGTGCAGACGGTGATCGTCGGCTTGAACTCACGAATGAAGCGCGTCAGCGGGTCGGCATTGATCCGGTCGAACAGCAGGCGGAAGGCGTCAGTTTTCCATGGTTCATCACTCGCCTGGTACCACCACCCTAGCAATTGCGGACGTTCCTGGACCAGGCGCAGATAGAGGTCGGCGTAGAAGGCGCGGTACAGTTCGTTGGTGCGTTCGAGGGCGTCGAGGTTGACCAGTTCCTCAACCTGTGGCGCGCGTTGGAAGACTTTTTCGAGCGCAGCAGCGGCGGCTTTGTGCCCTGAACCGGCGCTGGTGGACAGAATCAAAATGCGGTGGTTCACAATCGATCCTTCCCGGTGGATATACCCGTGAGGCATTGTACACGGTCGTGAAGGTTCGCTCAAGGGGCGCTTCGCCGCAATGCCGATGCCTGGCGAGGCAATGCTTCCAGGGGCAGAACCGTGATCCGCACGTCGAGCGCGTATTCCTGCCGGCCCGGATAGACGACCCAGAGGTGTTCCAGCCCCAGATCGCTCAAGGCAATGCGCATTGAGCGGGTTATGCCGGGGGCGTCGGCATATTTGATCTCGAACCCGTAGCGTTTGCCCTGGAGATGAACCAGCAGATCCAGCTCAGCGCCGCTGTGGGTTGCCCAGAAATAGGCATCGCGCGTATCCAGCAGTCGAATGATCTGCTCAATAGCGAACCCCTCCCATGAAGCGCCCAGCTTGGGATGCGACTGAACTTCAGCCAGCGTTCCCAGAAGCAGCAGTCCGTGCAAGATGCCGCTATCCCGGATGTACACTTTGGGCGATCTGACCTGTCGTTTCCCAAGATTCTCGAACCAGGGCGGCAACACGCGCACCATATATGCGCCAGCCAGGATGTCCAGGTAACGCCGTGCAGTGGACTCAGAAGCGCCCAATGATCGCGCGAACTCGGCGGCGTTCCATTGCTGACCGTGGCAGTGGGCGACCATGGTCCAGAAGCGGCGCAGGGCTTCTGCCGGAATGGTGATCCCAAGTTGAGGAATATCGCGCTCCAGAAATGTGCGGATGAATGCCTCGCGCCATGCCAGGCTGCTGGCGTCGTCATCAGCGAGGAACGACCGCGGAAAGCCGCCGCGCAACCAGAGCCGATCACGTTGCGCCACACCCGCTTCAGTCAGATCGAACCCCGCGAGATCGACAAATCCGATGCGCCCCGCCAGCGACTCCGACACACCACGCACAAGATGCGGCGAGGCGGATCCCAGGAGCAGAAATCGGGCGGCGTTGTGCGGGCGATCAACCAGTACGCGCAACAACTCGAAGAGATCAGGGCGTCGCTGCACCTCATCGATGATGATCAGCCCGGAGAGCGACTCTAAGACGGTCAGCGGCGCGGAGAGACGTCGCACATCCACGGGATTCTCAAGATCAAAATAGGTGGACGGTTGCTGCTCGCCAACCATCCGGGCTACTGTCGTCTTGCCGCATTGCCGCGGACCCAGAAGAGCGACAACCGGGTGAATCGCCAGCAGGCTCGTGATCTGATTGATAACCGTGGGGCGTGGGATGAGCATGCCCGTACTATAATCCTTGAAAATCTGAATGTCAAGCGTAGATTTTCAAGGTTTTTGAGATCAGGACAACTGCCGGAGTGAAGGCATTGGTTACCTTTACCGACCCGTGAGACTCGATGGAATGATCTGGAATCCTTCTGCACTGAAGTGTTCATCAAAGGTAAAAGCAATGCTTATACCCAAACGATCCATTGTTTCAAAGGCGGAGCAGTCCACAAGACTCAGGTTGCGGCGATTAGATTGAAGCAGGCGATTCATTGCAGATTGGTGATGTTTTCCATCGATCCAAATAACTTCCAGAATAGGCACAATATAATTCTGAAGGTTTCGAACGCTGTCGAGCCCAAGACGATGCTGTGTTAGAGCGAAGCTTTCAAGGAGAATATAATTATTTGTTATTAGCCGAGATTCTGATATAGCGAGGACATCCCACATCAACACCGCCTGTTCATGATCGTTATCCTTCGTGCTTATGAGTGCATAAATTGCGGAAGTGTCTATGAAGATTGTTTCCATGAACTATATGCCTCAGTCAGATAGTGATCGTGGTTCCTGGCGACATCAGTTTTTCCTTCGATATCGTTGGATTGAAACTCGCCTTTCCGAATTCGACGAATAAACTCTATCGCCCGACGGCGCACCTCGTCTCTTGCGATTGTCTTATCACTGGTTGCCACATAATGTGCCACGGACTCTCGCACCATCCGAGAGACGGAAACGTTCTTCCGCCTTGCCAGTTCCTTCAGTGCTATAACCTGTTCTTCAGTCAGATGCACAACGACTCGCTTCATAACATGCTCCCAACATGAGGTCTGATACACAGCTATGAGTATACCACCTGGGCGCACTGCTGTCCTTGCTGCTCTCATAGGACGATCATTCTGCCATTGACCAATCGAGCGCCCGTTGACCGCCTCGTGGTTGGCATGGACTGAGCCTGTCGAAGCCCGCGCCATCTTCTCTACAGATGTAGGAGTGATTGTCCAGATTCTGGTTGATCGCTCTATCAGTTTGCCGCAACCCGCACCCACCCTATCACTACGGCATCCTGTCCGGCGATCGGAATCGGGCGACCGCTCGACGGGTCGTATACGACGAGCAGCAGGCGGTAATCGCCAGGCGGTATGGCGGTATCGAGCGCCAGCGGGATGTCCTGCCGCACCGCTTCGCCGGGCGCCCAGACAGGCGCAGGAAGCCAGTCGCCAAGGAGTCCATCCCACTGCGCCCATTTGCGGTTTTCTTCGTCCAGCACCTGGAGCGACACCATCGGCAGTTGATCGAGGTTCTCACGTTCACTGGCTGCACGCCAGAAAACCTGCACGTTCAGGCGTTCACCGGGGAAGAGCGGTGTTGCCGGAGTCACGCCAGGCGGCGGTGATTGGCGCTCCAGAACAACCTGTTCCAGCGCCAGGTGCAACTCGTCGCATGACAGCGGCGTTCCGTCGAGAAGCGCGCGCTGATGCGCGGGGAGCGGCGCGGCGCCGGATCGGGCGCGAGCAGTTTCCACTGAGAACCTGACCGGATCGAACGCTGCCACTGATCCGCCGCTGATTGCCATGGTGAAGAGCGGCGCCTGCGCAACCACGGCGCCGCCGCTATAGATCGCCAGCACACCGAAGTAGCGCCCGTCGGGAGGTTGTGCAACGACATCGGCTTCCAGCAGCGGTGTGGGAATGCCATTCACCCGCGCTTCGGAAGCGCCGCGCGGCAGATCGAGCGCCAGCCGCCATTCGCCCTCCAGCGGTGCGGCTGCCAGCAGGCGC
>DAOTWI010000479.1:0-6107 GCA_034436075.1 Roseiflexus sp. | reverse complement strand
CCCTTCGTGCCCTTCGTGGATCACAGGAACGAGGCGCAAGGCAAGAGGCAAGAGGTGAGAGGCAAGAGGTGAGAGGTGAGAGGGTTGCAGGTTGAAAGTGGGAAGGTTTGCCGACCTTTGAGGTCTCAGACGTGACTCCTGTGCATACCAGAGTGTGATGTTGGTGTGAACGGGTCACGAGAACGTCGCGCACGCGACCGACCTCAAAGGTCTGCGCCATTGAACGCGGCGATGGGCAAGAAGTGAGAGGTAAAGAAAGCGACACAGTGCATTGATCCATTCGCGCAAAACAATCTGGTACGAACTGCAACGTTACTGGTTGCGCCCGGCTGTGATTGCGGCAACCATTCTCGCCGTCGATCAGGCGACAAAAGCGTGGGTGCTTACGACGCTGGGCACGGTTGAAGGAACAACCCGACCGCTGATTGGCGATTGGCTCAGTCTGACGTTGATCCACAATACTGGCATCGCCTTCGGGATGTTCGATGTCGGTTTCTCGCACGTTTTCACGGTGACGTCGATCATTATCAGCCTGGGCGCCATGTATTTCTACCGCTATCACCTCCCCGGACCAAACTTCCTCTCCCAGGCCTGCCTTGGACTGATCGTCGGCGGCGCAGTCGGAAATATCATTGATCGGGTGCGCTTCGGGTATGTCATTGATTTCGTTCATGTGCACTGGTTTCCTGGCATCTTCAATGTCGCCGACAGCGCGATCACCATTGGCGTCGCGGTCCTGGCGCTCTTCCTGCTGCTGAACGGCGATGAGGAGCGACGGCGACCGGCTGCTGATGATGCGCTTCTGAGCGATCTGCTCAATCAGGATCCGCGCGGACCTGGTTCGTAGGAGGCGTGAGCGTGTGGCCGGTTCGGGGCTGAGCGAGGGCGTTGTGAGTGGTGAATTGCTGCAATTGGTGGTCGAGGCTGACGACGAAGGGGATCGCCTGGACAGGTATATCGCCAGCAAAGCGCCCGCACTTTCGCGCACGTATGCCCGCCATTTGATCGAAAACGCTCGCGCGCTTCTCAACGACCGCCCGGCGCGCCCCAGCGCGCCGGTGCGCGCCGGCGACGTCGTTACCGTGCACCTGCCCGAACCGCAACCCGTCGATCTGGTTGCCGAAGCGCTCCCGCTCGAGATTGTGTATGAAGACCATGATGTCGTGGTGATCGACAAGCCAGCCGGCATGGTGGTGCATCCCGCGCCCGGTCACGACCGCGGCACGCTGGTGAATGCGCTGATTGCGCGCTACCCCGACATGGCGATCAGCGGCGACCTGCGCCCTGGCATTGTCCATCGCCTGGATCGCGATACGTCGGGTTTGCTGGTGGCGGCGCGCAACGACCACGCGCTGCGGTCGTTGCAGGCGCAACAGCAGGCGCGCCGCATGCTGAAAATCTATCTCGTCGTCGTCGAAGGTCATATGAACGAAGCCGAGGGCGTGATCGACGCCCCTATCGCGCGCCATCCGACCGACCGGGTGCGGATGGCGGTGGTGGCTGGCGGACGACCGGCGCGCACCCACTGGCGCGTCCTGGAAGAACTGGGAGCATATACCCTGATCGAGGCGCGCCTGGAGACGGGACGCACCCATCAGATCCGGGTGCATTTCGCATCGCGCAACCGGCCCGTGCTCGCCGATCTGCTCTATGGTCCGAAGCGCCCGCGAGCAACCTTCGGGTTGACGCGCCAGTTTCTCCACGCGCATCGTCTGGGGTTCGCGCTGCCGTCGAACGGCGCGTGGGTCGAGTTTACATCGCCGTTGCCCGCCGATCTGGAAGCGGCGCTCGCGCGACTGCGGCAGCGCGCTCGTGCATCGGTCCGATGACCAAGACGACTGCCGGGCGCCAGGGCGGATGGCGGAATACCTATTCCATGCCCTCATCTGGGCGCGATTGGCCATTGATGGGGTCGCTCTTTTCGCAACCACGCCGCGCTGATCGTGTATTATGTGCACGGCAGATCGCAACGGTCTGACGATGGTCGTCTGGAGACGGCTGGCGTCCGTTTACGAAGTCGCTACGGTTTCGCAGAGGGTGGAACCTTTCGAAGAGGAGGAACCATGAGACCGAAAATTTCGATTATCGGCGCGGGGTTCGTTGGTTCGACATCCGCTCACTGGATCGCGTCCAAGGAATTGGGCGACGTGGTGCTGGTCGACATTATCGAGGGCGTGCCGCAGGGGAAAGGGCTCGATCTGTTGCAGTCGGGTCCTATCGAGGGGTTCGATGTGAAGATTACCGGCACGAACGACTACGCCGCAACTGCGAACTCCGACATTATTATTGTAACCTCGGGCGCGCCGCGCAAACCCGGGATGAGCCGCGAGGACCTGATCCGCGTCAATGCCGACATCACGCGCGACTGCATTTCCAAGGCGGCGCCGCTCTCGCCCAACGCCGTGATCATTATGGTGAACAACCCGCTCGACACGATGACGTACCTGGCGAAACAGGTGAGCGGCTTCCCCAAGAACCGTGTTGTGGGGCAGGCAGGCGTGCTCGATACGGCGCGCTACCGGACGTTCATCGCTATGGAAGCCGGAGTGTCGGTCGAGGATATTCAGGCGATGTTGATGGGCGGGCACGGCGACGAGATGGTGCCGCTGCCGCGGTTCACCACCATCAGCGGCATCCCGGTGACCGAGTTCATCAGCAAGGAACGGCTCGACGCCATTATCGAACGCACGCGCAAGGGCGGCGGCGAGATTGTCAATCTGCTGAAGACCGGCAGCGCCTATTACGCGCCGAGCGCCGCAACGGTCCAGATGGTCGAGGCGATTCTGCGCGATAAGAAACGGGTGCTGCCCTGCGCCTGCTATCTCGAAGGGGAGTATGGGCTGAACGACATCTACTTCGGCGTGCCGTGCGTCCTTGGCGCTGGCGGAGTCGAACGGGTGCTGGAACTGCCGCTGAACGATGAGGAAATGGCGCTGGTGAAGAAGAGCGCCGAAGCGGTCGGTTCGTCAATCGCCGCGCTCAAGCAAATGTAGCGATGGCGCAGGCGACGGTCATGTAGGAGGCGCATGGAGGGGCGCCCACGAGGTTGCTATGTGTGTGGCGTCCCTCGTGGGCGCCCGGATGTGACCATCACCAATGCCGGCTGACGGCGACAAGAAAGAGAGGATGCTGTTGGCGCCAGAAACGTTGCCGGCGCTGTGTAGCCTCTCCACGTATCATACGACACGATGTTGGGGTAACACGTCATGGACGCAGCAGAGCACATCCCGCTGTCATCGAAGATTTCTCTGCAACGCCAGATGATCGGCGGCGACCGCTTCTACAATCTGTCGCGCTGGGGCGTGACCCTCTTACTCATCGGGATTGTTCAACTCATCTCCGGCGAATCGCTCTGGCCCCCCGCTATCGCACAAAGCCCGATGATCGTGGTGATGTGGGGGTATGTCGTCTTCACGACGCTGGCGACGATTCTGGTGTTCATTCCGCAGGCTGTGACGTTCCTGCGGTTCAGTTTTGCAGTCGATATTCTGACGCTGCTGCTGTTGACTCTGCTCAACCCTGATCCGCGTGAGATTCTGTATCCGTTGTTCCTGCTGCCGCTGGTCAATGCGGCGTTTCGGCTGAACTCGTCGGCAAGTCTGCTCACCGGGCTGATTACCGCATTCGCGTACATCGGCGCCTATCTGGTGGCGCGCATCGGTCCGGGCAACGGTTCCATTCCGTCCGATCCGCTCGGGTACGTCGGGTTGTCGCTGCGCGCGCTGGCGCTCGTCTTCATTCCCTGGATCACCGGCGGACTCGCGGAACGCTGGAGCGCCAGCAACCGATTGAGCGTGGCGCTGGCGGAAGAGAAAGCGGCGCAAGCCCTGCGTGAAGCGAACGCCTACCGCGACCAGACGCGCGCGCTCTACGAGGCGGCGTACACGCTGGCAACGACCAACGATTATCAAAATGTGCTTGATGTGACGCTCACCGAAAGCCAGAAACTGGCGCCTTACACCTGCGGGATGGTGCTCCTCTCCACTGGGCAGCCCCATCAACTGTTCGTTGCTGCGTCGCGCGAACTGAAACCCGACGATCAGGAACGCATTGTGACGATTGCCAACGGCGCGCTAGGGCAGATCCTGCGCGGTTCAGATCCGGTGGTGCTGGACGATATTCATAACGACTCCGAATTGATGGCATTCACGTCGTTGCACCCATGCCGCACTGCCTGCCTGATCCCGCTGCGCTTCGGACTGAACACGTATGGCGCGATCGTCTTTGCCAGCAAACACGAGCGCGCTTTTGGCAACGAAGAGGTCGAAAAACTCGCGGCGCTGGCATCCTATGCGCTGGTGGCGCTGCAAAACGCTCAACTGATCTACGACCTGCAACAGGAACGCACGAAACTCCTGTCGAAGGAAGAAGAGGTGCGTCATCAACTGGCGCGCGACCTGCACGACGGACCGGCGCAGGCGCTGGCGGCGATTACGATGAATGCCGAATTCATCAAGCGGTTGCTCGAGCGCGATCCGGCGCGCGTCCTGCCCGAACTCGACAAACTGGGGCAACTCGCCAAACGCACGACGCACGAGGTGCGCACAATGCTCTTCGAACTGCGCCCGCTGGCGCTCGAAACACAAGGGCTCGATGTGACCTTGCAACAGTATTTCGAGCGATTCCGCGACAACCCGACGAAGATCATTCTCGAAGCCGACAACATTGACGCGCAACTCGATACGAAAGTCGAAGGCACGCTGTTCAACATTATTCAGGAAGCGGTCAATAATGCGCTGAAACACGCAAAAGCGCAACATATCCGGGTGCGCCTGCGCCAGACGCCAACGACGCTCGAAACGATCATCGAAGACGACGGGCGCGGTTTCGATGTCGAGAAGGTGCGCGCCAGCTACGATCAGCGCGGCTCATTCGGCTTGTTGAACATTGAGGAACGCGCCTCGCTCATGGGTGGCGTCGCCGAAGTGACTTCCACGCCGGGGAAAGGCACGACGTGGAAGGTGATTGTCCCACTTCCATGACTGCCAGCAACCCCTACCTCTCTCCTGCGCGCGTTCGCGCCGCGCTCCATGCGCTCGACCTGCGTCCTTCCCGCAGCATGGGGCAAAACTTCCTGATCGATGGCGCTGCACTGGCAAAGATTGTCGATGCCGCTGGATTGACTGCCGACGACACGGTGATCGAAGTCGGTCCTGGCTTGGGGGTGCTGACGTGGGAACTGGCGCAGCGCGCCCGCGCGGTGATCGCCGTCGAGCTTGATCGCCGCCTGGCGGAACGGCTGCGCACCGAGTTTCGCACCTCCCCGAACCTGGCGATCATCCAGGGCGATGTGCTGCGCCTGCCGCCAGAGGCGATCCTCGCTGAACGCGACCCCGGCGCAGCCTCCGGCGCTCGACCATACAAGGTCGTCGCCAATCTCCCCTACGCCATCACGTCGGCGGCGCTGCGCCACTTTCTCAGCGACCCGCTCCGCCCGACGCTGATGGTCGTGCTGGTGCAACGCGAAGTTGCCGACCGCATCTGCGCGCGCCCTGGCGACCTGAGCGTGCTGGCGCACGCGGTGCAGATCTATGCCGAACCCGATGTCATCGCGCGCATCCCGGCGTCCTGTTTTTTTCCGGCGCCGGAGGTCGAGTCGACCATCCTGCGGCTGCGGGTTCGCCCGCAACCCGCCGTCGCGCCCGATCAACCGGAAGCGCTGCTGCGCCTGATCAAAGCCGGATTCCTCCACCCGCGCAAACAACTGGGGAATGCGTTGCCGGCCGGGATGGCCGCCATGGGGATGAAAATCGATAAACAGAACGTCCTGGATGCGCTTGCCGCTGCTGGCATCGACCCTACTCGCCGCGCCGAAACGGTGACCCTCGACGAATGGGGGGCGGTGTACCGGGCGTTGAACTGATCGTTGAACGGTGACCATTGCTACTGCATTTGACAGGCGCTACGGAACATCGTATTATTAACTCTTGGATAAACAACTGATCGCGCCGTTTATGGCGCAGCTAGGGGAGCCAGGTGAGCCTGGCTGAGAGTGCGGCCCGACAAATGCCGCTGACCCTTTGAACCTGACCTGGGTTATGCCAGCGTAGGGAATGCAATGCGTGATGTGTGAACCGCCACTCCCTACTTCTGGGAGCGGCGGGTTT
>DAOTWI010000478.1:0-5253 GCA_034436075.1 Roseiflexus sp. | reverse complement strand
CTGGCGCGTTTACCGGAACCGGTTGGCGCGCCTGCGCCTGGTCGCTATGGGCGCGCCGCCGAACTCATCGCCGATCTGCGCCTGCTCGATGAGGCGCTGGTTGCAGTGGGCGCAACGCGGCTGGCGCGCTCCGACGTGCGCCCGCTGATCCGCAGCGTCCGCACCTTTGGCTTTCATCTGGCCGTGCTCGACATCCGCCAGAACAGCGCCTTCCACGACCGGGCGCTGGCGCAACTGCTCACAGCGGCTGGCATTGATGGCAGCGATTACTCTTCCTGGGACGAAACCCGTCGCATGGCGCTGATCGAGGCGGAACTGGAGTCGCCGCGTCCCTTTACCAGAATGGGGATGCCGGTCGGACCGGAAGCCGAGGCAGTGTTGAGCTGCTATCGGGTGCTGGTCGAACACATCCACAACTATGGCGCCGACGGGCTGGGGGCGCTGATTGTCAGTATGACGCGCAACCTGTCCGATCTTCTGGTTGTGTTCCTCTTCGCCCGCGAGACCGGGTTGATCATCAGCACGCCGGAAGGTCCTGTCTGCCCTTTGCCGATTGTGCCGCTCTTTGAAACAATTGACGACCTGGAGCGCAGCCCGGCGATTCTGCGCGACTATCTGGCGCATCCAATCGTGCAGCGCAGCCTGGAGTGGCAGCGGCAGGCGCGCGGAGCGACGGAGCGTGTGCAGCAAGTGATGATCGGGTACAGCGACAGCAACAAAGATGGCGGCATCGGCGCGAGTCTGTGGGCGCTGGAGCGGGCGCAGCAGGCGCTTGCCGCCGAAGGGCGGGCGGCAGGCGTGCGCATTCGCTTCTTCCACGGTCGCGGCGGAACCCTGAGCCGCGGCGCCGGACCGACCGGGCGCTTCATCAGGGCTTTGCCGACTGAGGCGCTGGCGGGTGACCTGCGCATGACCGAACAGGGCGAGACCATTTCCCAAAAATATGCCAATCGCATCAGTGCGGTCTACAATTTTGAACTGTTGCTGGCGGGCGTCACCGGGGCCACGCTTCGTCCCTATGCGCCCACACCCCATCATCTGATGGTGGCGCTCGAGCTGCTTGCCAGGCATAGCCAGCGGGCATATCGCGCGCTGGTGGAGCATGAGCGGTTCATTCCATTCTTCCGGGAAGCGACGCCCATCGACGCCATCGAGGCGAGCCGCATTGGTTCGCGTCCAGCGCGACGCACCGGTGCACAATCCCTCGCTGACCTGCGCGCCATTCCGTGGGTTTTCAGCTGGAGCCAGGCGCGTTTTTACCTGTCGGGGTGGTATGGCATCGGCAGCGGGTTGGCGACAGTGCAGGCGGAAGAACCGGCGCTGTTCGACGCGATCTGTACCGAAATGCGCGAATGGGCGCCGTTGCACTATCTGCTTGGCAATGCAGCAACGGGCGTGATGAATGCCGATGAGCATATCATGCGGGCATATGCCGATCTGGTGCACGATCCTGTCACCCGGACGGTCATTCTTGACATGATTCTCGAGGAATTTGCGCGCACCCGCGCGATGCTCGAAACGGTCTATGGCGGAAGGCTCGAAGAGAAGCGCCCCTACATCGCCCGTCAGCTGGAGCTGCGTCGAGAAGGTCTCTATTCCCTGCATCGCGAACAGATCATGCGGCTGCGATCCTGGCGTGCTGTGCGCACTCTGGACCCGGAAGCCGGCGAAAAGCAACTCCGCCTGCTCCTGGTGCTGATCAACGCGATCGCAGCCGGCTTGCGCGCCACGGGGTGATGTGCCTGCGCCCTCTCGTATGAGGAGCCCGACGGCTGAAGCCGCGGGCTCCTGCTGCGAAGCCCGCCTTCGCGGGCTCTATCGGGCAATACCGGATTAATTTCTCAAACTCCATAAGCTGCGGGCTACGGGTGTGAAGCCCGCCTGCGCGGGCTCAACCGGGCGCTGGCAGATTATGTTTTCAAAAACCATAAGCCGCGGGCTACGACGGGTGTGAAGCCCGCCTGCGCGGGCTCTATTGGGCAATACCGGAAGTATTGCTCAAAAACCCTCGCCCGCAGGCGGGCGAAGCCGCGGATCTGCGGCGTAGAGCGCCTCGACTGCATCAGCGGAAGGGGTTGCCAGAGCGCCGACGGTCGCATGCGCCACGGTATCGAGGAGCGCCACGTCGGCATCGTTCAACATCTCGTCCAGCGGAAGCATGAGACCCCAGCGATCCCATGGTTGCATTTCGACCCGGTTGAGCGCTGCCAGATCGCGGATCAGGGTGCAGCGGATGGCGTGCATGCCCCGATCTTCGAGATTGCCGAAGAGCATGGGGTCGAGCGTGCCCGACCGGCAGCGTTGCCAGGCGGCGCCGCTGCTGAGGAACCGAACCCGCGGGACATCAAGCGGATCGAACGAGACGTTGAGATCGGCGCGTTGAGCCTCGTCCATCTGCGGATCGACCAGAATCCAGCGACCCTCATTGACGTCCCAGTATTCGACCAGCCAGTGATCTTCGTAGCGTTGCGGCGCGAGATAGGTGACAAAGCCGCAGCGTGATCGCGCCGGGATGCCCTGATGGCGGAGCAGCGCCACCAGAAGCACACTGTAGTCGCGCGACGTTGCCGGCAGGCGTCGCTCTGGCGGACGCGCGATCGTGAGTGGGCGGTCATCGAGCGCCAGAATGGCCGCCAGTTTTGCGGCAGCCGATCGCGCGTGAACCGCGCGTTTGCGCTCGTTATCGAGCGGTACGGCGCCGGTTCCCTGCCAGAAGACATGGATCAACACCCCGTGCACCACGCGACAGAGATCGGCGATGGTTGCGGGGAGGCAGTCGAGGCGCGCGCGATACATCGACAGGTCGGTCAACGGACCAGCCTGAGCGTAGATTGTTGCAGCGGATTGAGTAAGTATGTTGTGCGTCATGGTCGTCTCCCTGTGAACGATCACAGTTCCTTTTCTACTATACCGCTCCATGACGCACTGCGCAACGGCAGAGGGCGTTCTGTTGTCCATCCTCTACCTTGGGAGAGAAGGCGCAAGTCTCCTGACCGTCTTCTGGTATCAACCACAGAGGTGCAGAAGGTGGAGAGGGAACGTTCCACGTTGCACGTTGAACAACGCCGTATGCGCGTTCATTAACCACAGAGACACAGAGGGCGCAGAGAAAACCGGGAGGACTTCAATGCCAGGGGCGCTCCCGCACACGTGTTTTTAGTGCGATGGATGTTTGTCGCGCCCCGACGCCTTTTTCTTCCTCACCCCTCGCCCCCTCTCCGGCAAGGCTGAAGAGGGGGATTTGCGACATTTGACGCACAAAAGCGGGCGAATTAACACGAGGAATTGCTGGCAAGACCTACCTGTGCGAGAGGGGCGCCCCTACATACAAACCCGCCGGGTTGTCGATCAGCGTCGCGCCAGGGTGATGATCGCCGGCACACGGTCGAACATCCAGAAGGCGACGACCATGCCAATGACAGAGGCGCACAACGCCCAGGCGAGCGCCAGCCACAGCGCGCTCAGCCACCAGCCAACGAACACGAACCAGACGGCGCGCAGGAGAAACGGTCGCTGCGGGACGTCGGCGTAGTAGGCGCGACCATTGGCAATCACCAGATCAGTGCGCTGCGGCGCCAGCGTGACGACCTGCGGCAGCCGGTTCAGCATCCACAAGCCCAGCGGCAAGCCAATGATCGTGACACATAACACCCAGGCGACGGCAGCCCAGATGCTGCTAAACCACAACCCAAAGACGATAAAATAGAGCGCGCGGATCAGCACATTGGGTCCGCTGCGCTGTTGGATGACAACCGGTTGATGTTGCATGGTTTCTCTCCTTTCTCGTCTGTTAGTAATACGCAGACTCTGGAGAGATGTTGCAGCGCAGTACGTCATTGTGAGACACCAAAAAACGGTTGAGCGCGCGCGATTGCTGCGGCAATCGCTTCTTCGACGGTCGCCTGACCGTAGAAGGCGCGCTTCAATTCTTCCGCCGCCAGATCTTCGATGTCCACCCAGGTTTCCATAATGGGCACAGTGCGAATAAACGGAATGCCATCGAGAAAGACCCGGCTGTTGGCTGGTCGGGCCTGCGGATCAAGGAAGGCGGGCGACCCGGCGACAGCGCGGAGCGAGGGAACAGTCCGGCCGGTGGTTGCGATGATGCGCTGTCCTTCGACAGAGTTGGCAAACTCGATAAACGTCCATGCCGCCGCTTTCTGTTGGCTGACCCGCGCCATGCAATAGGCATCGGCGTGCAGAATGCCAGTGCGCTGTTTGCCCTGCGGCAATGGAGCGACATCCCAATCGAACCCCGTGATCGTCCGATAGGTCGGCACACTGCGGCGACTGTTCAGGAGCATGCCAAGACGACCGTTCAGGAACCGGCTTTCGCTGCTCTCGGCGGCTTCTGCCACAGCATCGGGCGTCACGCCGTGTTTGACCTGGAGATCGACAAACCACTGGATCGCTTCGCGCGCAGCTGGCGTATCGAGCGCCAGGCGCGCCGGCGCCTGTGGATTATCGACCAGGTCGCCGCCATTCTGCCAGATGAACGGCGCGACGCGAAACAGCGACACTTCCGTCCCCAGACCGTACTGATCGATGTTGCCATCGCCGTCTGTATCGCGCGTCAATCGCTGTGCTGTCTGGAGAAAATCGTTCCATGTCCAATCGGGCGATGGGTCGGGAAGCCCGGCGGCGCGGAACAGATCGCGATTGTAGTAGACAACCAGGCTGGAGAGGTTCTGTGGAATGCACATCAACACGCCCTGCCAGATGAAGGGAGTCATCGCTTCGGTGTAGAAGTCGCCCGGACTGAGCAGCCTGCTCTGGTCCAGATAGGGTCCCAGCGGTTCGAGGGCGCCTTTGGCGGCGAACGCGGCGTAGCGGCGGTAATTCAGCAGCACAATGTCGGCTGGCGTGCCTGCCGCGAAATCGACGCCGAGGCGTTTCCGGTAATCGCTCTGCCCCGGAATGTGAATGAGTGTTACGTCGATGTGGGGATGGCGCTGCCGGAACTCAGCGACAAGGCGCTCATACGCGGCTTTCTCGGCAGCATCGCCGAACACCATGAACGAAATCGCGCTGGTTGGAGGCGGCGTTCCTCCGGGCAGCGCGCAGGCGACCAGCCCAATGACGAACGAAGCAATCAGTGAGAGTCTGAGGATCAGCGGCACAACGTACTCCTTTGATACGGTCAGCTACCCAACTGTGAACTGTTGCCTTGTTTCCTGCGCTCGCTGGGGCGGTGCGGTGCAATGCCGGGCGGTGCGATGCAATGCCGGGCGGTGCGATGCACCGCCCCTACAT
>DAOTWI010000477.1:0-1941 GCA_034436075.1 Roseiflexus sp. | reverse complement strand
TGGTGCGGCGCGACGACGCGCGCCCGACCGAAGATCAGGCTCAGGTTGGCGACGGCGCCGAACTCCTGCGTCTCCTTCGCGCGCAGTGCATCGCGCTTCTGGCGCACCCTGGCGAGCGCCGCAGCCGCATCGCCAGGGCACTGCTGCGCCAGGTGAATGAGCGTCTTCGACGGAATGCACCCCACATTCGTGCAGTCACCACCGACATGGCGCTCCTCGATCAGCGCCACGCGCCTGCCGAGGGACGCAAGACCATAGGCGACGGTCAGACCGCCGGACCCGGCGCCGATGACGATGGTGTGGAAGTGGTCGGTCATGTGCCCGGAACCTTTTCGAATATCCTGTCGGGGTATACGGTTCAGGCGCGGTTGTTGGTTGGCGCTTCAGCCAAGACCCTTGAGGTCGGGCAGGGTTGCAATCGGAGGAAGGGGATCATGCCGCCGGTGAGGTTTCGCTCCAGGGAGAGGTCTACGGCGAAGACCTCAAGGGTCGGGAGCGGTTCGTGGCGAAGACCTCAAGGGTCGGTGAGGTTCCCACCTTCAACGTTCAATGTTCCCACCTTCCCACACTATTCTCAAAGGAACCTGTCACCAAATCGCGCCGTCTATACATTCGATGGCAGACGATTGCGACAGGAAAGGAAGACCCATGGGGACACGATATAGGCTGTTGCTCTTCATTCTTGGCAGTGCGCTTTTGGGCGCTGCGTGTGGCGCGCCGGGGGGCGTCACTCTCGCAGGCACGCGCTGGCGCCTGATCGAACTCGACGGGCGCGCGCCGCTCAACGCGGGGACGCCGCCGACCCTGTACTTTGATACGCGCGACCGGGCAGGCGGCAATTCGGGGTGCAACATCTACAACGGCGCCTATCGCATCAGCGGAGCAACAATCACGTTCGGCAATCTTGCCAGCACCCGGCGCGCCTGCCTCGATCCGGCGCTCAATACGCAGGAGGCGGCGTTCTACCAGGCGTTTGGCGCCGTGACATCCTGGGAACTGACTGGCGCGGAGTTGTTGCTCAAGGATGGCAACGGCGCAACGCGGCTGCGGTTTGTGCCAGAATGATGCAAATGGAGAAGGGACGCCCCTTCCACATTACTGCCCGCCACATGGTATACTCAGAGCAATTTCGTTAACATATCGTCTGTGCAGGCGCCTATGAACATCTTTGACCTGCGCACCCGCCTGATTGAGGACTATAACGCCTATATCAGCAGTTTCTTCCAGATCCGCGACCCGCGCATTCGCGCGAGGGTGGACGATGCCATCCACGCTGGTCTGCTCTGGCCCGAGGCGCTGATCCAGTTGAACCCGGCGTTCGCTCCCGGCGCCTGGATTGATGACCTGGTCGCTGAGGGCGTGTTGCACGCAGAGTGCAGCCACATTTTCCGCAAGGACAAGGATCGCCCCCAACACCACGGCTTTGGACGCCCCCTCCGGTTGCACCGGCACCAGGAAGAGGCGGTGCGCATCGCCCGCCAGGGTCACAATTATGTCCTGACGACTGGAACCGGTTCGGGCAAAAGCCTTTCCTACATTGTCCCGGTTGTCGATCATGTGCTGCGCCATGGCTCAGGGCGCGGCATTCAGGCGATCATCGTCTACCCGATGAATGCGCTGGCGAATAGCCAGGAGGGCGAACTGCGCAAGTTTCTGCGCCTCGGCTACGCTGAGGGGCGGAGTCCGGTCTCGTTCGCCCGCTATACCGGGCAGGAAGATGATGCGACGCGCCAGGCGATCATCGCCGATCCGCCCGATATTCTGCTGACGAATTATGTGATGCTGGAACTGATCCTGACGCGCCAGGCGGAGCGCCGGTTGATCGACGCTGCGCAGGGACTGCGCTTCCTGGCGCTCGATGAGCTGCATACCTATCGCGGGCGTCAGGGGGCGGACGTGGCGCTGCTGGTGCGCCGGGTGCGCGACCGCCTGGCAGCCGAC
>DAOTWI010000476.1:0-2787 GCA_034436075.1 Roseiflexus sp. | reverse complement strand
GCCTCGACGCGCTGCGCCGCTGCGCGGTGCGCGCCCGCGACGCGCTGTACGCTGGCGATTTCGCGGCGCTTGGTCAGGCGATGATCGACAATACCGATGCGCAGCGCGCATTGCATCCGGCGCTCGTCAACGCTGACGCCGATACGGTGATTGCGCTTGCCCGCGAACATGGCGCGCTCGGATGGAAGGTCAACGGCGCCGGCGGCGAAGGCGGTTCACTGACCCTCCTCTGCGGACCCGACGCCAGCGCCCACCGCGCCTTGCTGCATGACATCCGTCGCCTCAGCCCGCTCTTCCAGCCAATCCCGATTTACCTCAGCCGGATGGGATTGCGGGTGTGGACAACGGTTGCAGGTTGAAGGTGGGAAGGTGAAAGGTAGGGGCGCACAGCCGTGTGCCCGTGAGTATGTGCGAAGATGCAATGGTTGCAGGTTGAAGGTGGGAAGGTGGAAGGTTACAGGTGGTTGTTGAACGTTGAACGTTGAACGTGGGAGGGTGAAGGACGCGCTCGACCCTTGAAGTCTTCGCCGCTGATCGATGGCTGAATAAAATTGCAGGCGGGAACGTTGCATATGGTTTTCGAGAAAATAATCCGGTATCGCCCAGTCGAGCCCGCGCAGACGGGCTTCGCAATGGTAGCCCGCGGCTTCAGTCGCCGGGCGGACGAACGGATAGCGGAATAATTATTCAATGTCCATGTGCAACGCGGGATGGGGCGAGGCGCACCGCTCTGCGCGCTCCGCGTCTCTGTGGTTCAAATGAAGGTGAAAGGCATGAAGGCGGCGTCTTGCCTGCATGAGCGATGCCTGAAGGAGGGAACGTGGACCGCACAGTGAACCCTCAGATATCTGCCGTTGCAACGCATTCATCGGCGCGCAGGCGGCTCGCGTCCGGCTTCGCACTGGCTGGATCGGTCTGGATCGCCGGTCTTATCGGTCATTTCACGCCGCTGTCGGAATGGCCCGCACTCTTTCTCTACGTTCTCGGCGCCATCGGCGTAACTCTGATGCTGGGGATGCGCGATGGTCTGTGGGAGGCGATGTGGGTGACGCGCCGCGGTCTGGGGCGGGCGCTGGCGTGGGGCGGCGGCATCGGTCTGGCGCTGCTGGTGATCGACAATATCAACACCTACATGTACTATCGCGCCGGCGGCGCGCCAATGGCGCAGATGGAAGCGATCCTGATCGGCATGCGCCTGGTGTTTCTCTTCCCACTGCTGGTGCTGGCGGAAGAGTTTCTCTGGCGCGGCGTGATTCTTTCCGGGCTGCACGACGCCGGAGCGAATCGCCATCTGGCGGTGCTGCTCACCACTGCCGCCTACGCGCTGAACCACTTCGCCGTCGCGCCGGTGGGCATGGTCGAGCGCGCGATGATGGCGGCGATGGGGCTGCCGATCGGAATTGCTGGCGGGTATCTGGCGCTGAAAACCCGCAGCGTGTGGGCGCCAGTCGCGCTCCACGGGTTGACGATGATCTCGATGATTGTCGATATCTTCGTTATCCCCCGGCTGGTCTGACCCTACACCAGCACGAATGCGACCAGCAGGGTCAACACCGTGATCGGCACGCCAGCGCGCAGGTAGGCGCCGAACGTCAACCGCACCCCCCAGCGCGCCGCGAGTTCCGCCACGATCAGGTTGGCGACCGAGCCGATCAATGTCAGGTTGCCCGCCAGGGTCGAAGCCGCTGCCAGCATGAGCCAGCCGCGGTCGGGTTGCGGCAGGGCGGGGATTAGATGTTGCAGCACCAACACCGCTGGCACGTTACTGATCAGGTTCGAGAGAATTGCGGTGACGACGCCGAACATGATCAGGCTCCCGCCGATGAACGGCGCCGTCGCTGCAAACAACTGGTCGGTCACGTCCTGCACCTGGAGGCTGCCGGTGACGACGAAGAGACCGGCAAAGAAGACGAGCAGGGTCCAGTCCACGGTTTTCCAGATCCGTTCCGGGCGCAACCGTTGTGTGGCGAGCAGCGCCGCTGCTGCCAGGAACGCCGCGAGCGCCACTGGAACCCCCGCGATCATCAGCGCCAGCATCGCCGGCGCCACAATGGCAACCTTTCGCAAGAGCGGGCGATAAACCCGCATCCGCCCGACTTCCGGCGTCTCGAAGCGTCCGCGGCGAAACTCCTGTGGATAGACCAGCACAATCACCAGCCAGCAGATCACCATGCCGATCAGCGCCGTCGGTGCGAGCGCGGTAGCAAATGCGGTATACGATATGCCCGACGCATTGCCGATGATCATGTTTTGCGGGTTGCCGGTGATTGTCGCGGTCGAGCCGACGTTGGCGCTGGTCGCCAGACCGATGAGGTAAGGGATTGGATTGCGTCGCAGTGCGCGGGTGGTGTCGAGCACGAGCGGCGTTAGCATCAGCGCAATTGTATCGTTGAGGAAGAGCGCCGAGAGCACGCCCGACGCCACAATAATGAGCGCCAGCAACCCGCGCGGCGTATGCGCGACCCGCACTACGCGCTGTGCTACCACGCCGAAGAACCCGGCGTTGTAGAGTTGCCCGTTGAGCACCATCATGCTGAAGAGAAGCAGGAGCGTATCGAGATCGAGCGCCTCAAACGCCTCTTCGAGGGTCATCGCGCCGCACGCCAGCAACGCCGCCGCGCCAACCACGGCAATGGTCGCCCGATCAGCGCGCAGCCAGGGCCAGCGCCCAACGGCGATTCCGGTGATCGTGGCAACGACAATCGCCACGGTCAGCCAGGATATCCAGGTCATACACGGTGTTCCTTCTGCGCACACCAAAAAGGAGCGATGCATGTGCTGCATCGC
>DAOTWI010000475.1:0-8747 GCA_034436075.1 Roseiflexus sp. | reverse complement strand
TCAGTTCTCAGTTCTCAGTTCTCAGTTCTCAGTTCTCAGTTCTCAGTTCTCAGTTCTCAGTTCTCAGTTCTCGTAACCCCTACCCCCTGACCACCGCCTGCACCGACTCCCCGATGATCGTCACGATCCGGTCGATCTGTTCCTCAGTGGAGACCAGCGGCGGCGCCAGCAACACCATATCGCCGAGCACGCGGGTGAATAATCCGCGCTTCATCATCTCCTGGTAGACGCGCCCGCCAACATTCGCCTCCGCCGGATAGGACTGTTTCGTCGCTTTATCCGCCACCAGTTCGACAGCGGCCATCATCCCTTTGCCGCGCACATCGCCCACTCCATCGAGCGCATACAGCGTCTGCAAGCCGTTGAGCAGCCGCTCGCCGAGCACGGCTGCGCGTTCGACCAATCCTTCCTCTTCGATGATCCGAAGGTTGCGCAGCGCCACAGCGCAGCAGGTCGGATGCCCGGAATAGGTATAAGCATGCATGTAGCGTTTGTCGGGCGGGGCGCTGTGGATGGCTTCGCGAATACGGTCGGAAATGCCGATGCCGCCGAGCGGAACGTAGCCGCTGGTAATCCCCTTGGCGAACTGCACAATATCCGGTTCGATCCCGTAGTGTTCGAGGGCGAACCAGCGCCCGGTGCGTCCAAAGCCGGTAATGACCTCATCGGCGATCAGCAGCACATCGTATTTGTCGCAGATCTCGCGGATACGCCCGAAGTAGTCGTCCTGCGGCACAATCACCCCGCCGGCGCCCTGCACCGGTTCGGCGATGAACGCCGCCACCGTGTCGGGATCTTCGCGCAGAATGGCTTCTTCGAGCAGGTTGGCGGCAGCAATCCCATCGCTGATGTCCGGGGTCGGGTTGGCAAAGCGATACGGGTAAGGCGACTCGATGTGGACAATCCCTGGCACGCGCGGTTCGAACATGGGCCAGTAGACCGGCAGACCGGTGGCGCTCATTGCCGCCATCGTCACGCCGTGGTAGCCGCGCACGCGCGAGATGAACTTGACCTTCTCCGGCTTGCCGATCAGTTTCCAGTAGTAGCGCGCCGTCTTGAACGAGGTTTCGGTCGCCTCGGCGCCGCCGCTGGTGAAGAAGAAGGTGTTGATTGACGGGTACATCAACTGGCTCAGGCGTTCCGCCAGATTGATGGCGGGCAGGTTCGACGAGCCGGTGTACGCGGAGCAGTACGCCAGCGTCGTCATCTGGTCCGCCGCCGCCTCCGCCAGTTCGCGCCGTCCATGCCCGATGTGGACATTCCACAACCCGCTCAACCCGTCGATATACTCGCGGCCCTCGATGTCGGTCACCATCGCGCCGCACCCTTTCACCCAGATCTTCGGCGACTGATGCCCGCTGGGGTGATACAGCGGGTGCAACAGGTGCGCCAGATCGCTCTGTATGCGATCAGCGACATCGATGGCGGTCATAGATCCTCCCCGGGTTCAAATAGTCGCAACAGCGTACATCCAGCGCAATGATACCACAGGTACAACCATGCAGGAGGGCATTAATCGTTGAAATATTGTGTCAATAGAAGGGCGTACTTCCTTGTAAATACAGGAGAAAATGCTCTCATCACGGCACGCACCGGGCGCTATACTGAATAATGAGTGAAAGGAGTTTTGCCATGGGTATCTTTGACTTTTTGTTTGGGCGTGACCGGCGCAACCAGCACCCGCGCCCTGCGACCGGACCAACCACGCGCCTGAGCAGCGATGAGCAGGCGCTTGAGCGGTATCGCTACTTCCTGCGCACTGCCCCGCCTGACACGATTGAACGGGCATACGTCGATGCTTTTGCGCAGTTGACGCCAGAGCAGCGCTCGTATGCGCTACGCGAACTGACGAACGTCGTGCCGCCGCACGAGCGCGCGTCTCTGCCGCAGCAGGACGACCCGCAGACCCTGGCGCGCCTGGCGACGCGCGCGGAACTGCGCGAGCCGGGCACAGTCGAGCGGCTGTTCAATCGCAATGACGCGCCAGCGCCAGTGGCGCAACAGGCAATGCCTGCAACCGGCGGCATGGGATTTGGCGGCGCGCTTGCCGGGACGTTCCTCGGCGCGATCATCGGCGGCGTGATTGGCAGTATGGCGGCCCAGGCGATCCTCGACGGATTCGCCGCCGATGAGATGATCGGCGACCTGGGGATGGATGAGATGTCAACCGGGTTCGAGGATTTTGGCGGCGACCTGAGCGCCGATCTCGGCGGCGATTTCGATATGGGGGATGGTTGGTAAATGGTCTGTTTGGGGGCGCATCACCGACGCGCCCCTGCTGTATCAAGGGCACGTCAGCGACGTGCCCCTACGTTGTTCCTCCCGTATGGGGATGGGTGATAAACGGTCTGCCGGGGGGCGCGTCACCGACTTGCCCTGATCTGTCTCAGGGGCACGTCACCGACTTGCCCCTACAACGGTCCCTCTATATATCCCGCGCAATCAGGTCATCATACGTTTCGCGGCGCTGCATGAGGTGCGCCGACCCGACGTTCACCATCACAACCGCCGGTCGCGGGGTCAGGTTATACGTGCTGGCCATGCTCAGCGTGTACGCCCCTGCTACGGGAACCGCCAGAACGTCGCCGGCTCTGGCGCGCGGCAGGGACGCGGCGTGGATCAAGACATCGCCGGACTCACAGTAGCGTCCGGCAATTGCCGCGATCTCTTCGGCTGGCGCATCCGCCTGTTCTGCCAGCACAGCGGTATACCTCGCGCCATAGAGCGCCGGGCGGATATTATCGCCCATGCCGCCGTCGATGTGCAGAAAGCGCATCTGCGGAAGGGTCTTCGTTGCAATAATCGTGTAGAGCGCCACACCCGCACGTGCGATGATGGATCGCCCTGGTTCAATCACCAGGCGCAGCAGGGGAAACCCGCGCTGGCGGCAACCATCGGCAAGCGCCGCTCCCAGCCGCGCTGCACAGGCATGGGCGTCGAGAGGGTGCTGGTCGGCAGTGTACGCTACACCCATACCCCCGCCGGCATTGATCTCTTGAATTATGAGACCATAACGATCACGAAGACGCGCGGCGCTGTCGAGCAGCACATCAATCTCAGCGGCATACGGGTTCAGGTCGAAGAGTTGCGACCCCAGATGGGCATGCAACCCGGTCAGGCGCAAGCCAGGCGAAGCGCACAGTCGTTCAGCGGCAGCATCGAGTGCATCGAGCGGCAGACCGAACTTCGATGCCGCGTGACCGGTTTGAATATGGGCGTGCGTGTCGGTGGCGATGTCAGGCGCGAGGCGCAGCGCAACCGCCTGTGGCGGAAAACGATGCGCCGTCAGGTGCGCCAGCAGCTCCAGTTCATCGAGATTATCGACGATAATCTGGCCAATTCCCGCTGTCAGCGTCTGCTCCAGTTCGGCGCGAGTCTTGGCATTGCCGTGCATGTGCATACGCTGCGGCGGGAAACCGGCGCGCAGCGCGACGTACAACTCGCCGCCCGACACAATATCCAGACCCAGCCCTTCATCGGCGATCAGGCGCGCCAGCGCCGTGTTGAGCCACGCCTTGCTGGCGTAATGCACGGCCGTTTCCGCCTGATAATGGGTTGCAAGCGCCGTGCGCCATGCGCGGCATGCATCCCGAATGGTCGCCTCATCGAACAGGTAGAGCGGCGTTCCATACTGGCGCGCCAGTTCTGCCACATCGCAGCCGCCGATGATCAGGCGCCCGCGTTCATCGACGAGCGTCGTCAGAGGCCAGAGGTGAGCGTCCGTCATGCGCTTCTGGGTTGTCTGGTTGGCATTCATTCAGCCTTCCCACATTCAACGTGCAACGTTCAACGTGTAACGTTCAACGTGCAACGCCCACCTTCAACCTTCAACCTTCAACCTTCGCACCTGCGAAGGCGCCACAGAGCCACAGAGGACGCAGAGAGAATCGCCTGCACCCTGCCCCCTGCGCACCTTCCCACGTTCAACGTTCAACGTCACCCTTCAACGTTCAACGTTCAACGTTCACCCTTCACCCTTCACCCTTCACACCTGTGCGTTTACCACAGAGCCATAGAGGACGCAGAGAGAATGACCTGCAACCTGCAACCTTCGCACCTTCCCGCTTCCAGCGTGCAACCTTTCGCAGGCTCAGGGCATCGCGTTCAACGTTCAACGAGGACGCGCCGTACATCGTCGAGCGCGCTACGTTCGGTCACCAACAGCACCCGGTCGCCGGGCTCCAGAATCGTCGTGCCGCCCGGTACAAGGCTTTCATTGTTGCGGTTAATCAGCACGACCAGCGCGCCGCGCGGCAGTCCCAGTTCCATGATCGCGCGTCCACACGCTGGAGACCCCGGTGCGACTGTTAATTCGACCAGTTGACTATTGGCGCTGACCTGCGGGACGAATTCCTGCGGATAACGGAATGTTGCCTGGCGTTGCAGCTGCTGAACGCCAAGCCAGCGCGCCACACGCGCGATGGTTGTTCCCTGGATCAGCACCGAGGTCAGAACGATAAAGAAGACCAGGTTAAACATCGTGCCGGCGCGATCCAGCCCTGCCAGCAACGGGAACGTCGCAAGCACAATCGGCGCGGCGCCGCGCAGCCCCGCCCAGGCGACCATCGCTTTAGCGCGCCAGTCGTAGCGAGTGAACGCCAGTGACACGAACACCGCCACCGGGCGCGCAACAAAAATGAGGAACGCCGACATCAGCAACCCTTCGCCAATCACGGGGGTCAGTTGGGAAGGGAAGACCAGCAAGCCCAGCACCAGAAACATGGCGATCTGCATCAGCCACGCCAGCCCATCGTAGAAGCGGAGCAGACTGCGCTTATGCGCAAAATCACAATTGCCGAGCACAATGCCCGCCAGATACACCGCAAGGAAGCCGCTGCCATTGATCAGCGCCGTTCCGCCATAGGTCAGCAGCACCAACCCCAGCATCAGCGCCGGGTACAACCCTTCGAGTTGCAGGCGGGCGCGATTGATCGCAATCGCCATCACCCGCCCCAACGCATACCCTGCAACGCCGCCAATTGTCATCTGCAAGACAAACAGCGGCGCCAGGCTTGCAAGGGAGCGCGATGGATCGGCGAGCACCATCGTCAATCCGATGGTCAGGAACACCGCGATCGGATCATTGCTCCCTGACTCGAGTTCAATCAACCCTTCCAGATTGTCGCGCAGGTTGACGTCACGGGTGCGCATGACGGCAAACACTGCTGCGGCATCGGTTGAAGAAATGATGGCGCCGAGCAAGAATCCTTCCAGCAGCGAAAATTGCAACAGGAAATGTGCAGCAACTGCCACCAGCAGCGCACTGATCAGCACGCCAAGGTTCGCCAGAATCAGACCCGTCCAGAGCACCGGTCGAATCATCTGCCAGTCGGTGCTCAGTCCGCCGGAGAACAGGATCAGCACCAGCGCCAGCACACCGACCGACTGCGCCAGCCGGGCATCATCGAACGCGATTCCGCCGGGACCATCGGAACCGGCAAGCATCCCGATCAGCAGGAAGAGCAGCGGCGCAGGCAACCCGAATCGCAGCGACGCCCTGCCAGCAATGATGCTGAGGATCAGAAGCAACGCTGCGATCAGGAGCATGAACTCGAGCGACATAGCCCTCTTTCTGAACTCGTTGGGGCAGGTCTGAGACCTGCCCCAACCCTTGGGTTGCATTGCCTGTGACGGGCATCAGCACGTCCAGACGCACCTCGCCTTTCTTTGCAAAAACGCTCAAGGTATTCCGCATCTAACAAAGCGATCAACCAGATGTTGCACCTTATCGCACGTGTTGACCGTCTTGCGACTGGCATTGGCTTCGACAGGCTCAGCCAACGCCAGTCGCTCCACAGGCTACATTCGTCCAGGTTCAGGTTGATCGCTCTGAGGCGTCCTCGAAGCAGATTGCTCAAGAGCCATGCCCGTGCGTCGCTCCCGGATGCACATCTACAGGAGTTCCTTCAGCGCCGCCAGCGCCGCGTCGTAATTCGGTTCGTGCCCAGCGACTGGCACGTACTCCGCGTAGCGGATAACGCCATCTTTGTCCACCACGAACACCGCCCGGCTCTCAATGCGCATCTCCTTGACATACGTGCCATACGCTGCGCCGAAACTCATATCGAGGTGATCAGACCCCATGATCACCTTGTCCACCCCTTCAGCGCCGCACCAGCGCCCCTGCGCGAACGGCAGATCGGCGCTGACCGTCAGAATGTTGACGGCATCGCCGAGCGCTGCCGCCTCCTCATTGAAGCGACGGGTCTGTTTGGAACAGACGCCAGTGTCGATCGAGGGAATAACACTGATCACCAGCGGCTTACCGGCGAACTGTTCGCTGCTGATCGTGCTTTTGCCAGTGGTCAATGTAAACGCTGGCGCCGGATCGCCCGGCTTCAGTTCAGGACCGATCAGCGTCTTTGGACCCCAAAAGTCGAAAGCGGCAGGGCGTTCCATTGCGTCCTCCTTGCGTGTATTCAGCGCGTGCGACTCATCGCTTCCCCTCTACGAAACGCCAGCACGTCGCGGACAACGCGGCTATGGTCCTACTTCGTGCAGTGACTATCGTATAGTTGAAGACATCTTTCACAAGAGATTATAATCGATATGGAATGCCTCTTTGTTGGGTGTTGACTTTGTTTCTCTACAACGTGACCATGCTGTCAAGTCTGGTGTTTCCACGATGAACCTCATTCTTATTCTCCTGACACTTATTATCCTGACCGCAAGCGGCGCGTATGTCCTGATGCAGGACTGGCGCGCCGCGCCGAATCGTCTGTTTGCGTTGTTTGCACTGAACATGATCGTGCTGACGGGCGCTGCGGCAGTGCGACTGACCAGCCGCAATCTCCAGGAGATCTGGTTTGTCTCCGGGATGCTGGCGCCGCTCCTGGCTGCCAGTTCCTGGCTGTTGCTCTGGCTGATCCTGTCACTGTTCATTCCGCATCGTTATGCGCAGCCAGTGGTGCGCTGGTCCCTGGCGGCGCCCTATCTGGTGATGACGGCGCTTCTGACGCTGGACTGGTATGGCAGCTTCGGTCTGGTCTGGCGCGACGTTATTCGTAGTGATACCGGAACGGTCGTGTTCTCAGGCGGTCCGGCGGCGTTCCCGATGCTGATGCTCTACCTGATCGGCAGTATGGGTGTACCGCTGGCGTTCCTGATAACGATTGCGATTCGTTACCCCCGAATACGCGCCCCAGTGCTCTGGTTGACTGGCGGTGCGGCGATCTCGTATGTTGCAGGTTTTCTGTTTGGATCGCTATCGCTGCCGGTCTTGAACTATGTGAGTCTGCTCCCGCTCCATCTGGCATTCGGCTGGATCACATTGCGCTACCAGGTGTTCCGTCCATCGAGCGTGGCACTCCGCACCGCCGTCGAGCATCTGCCGGACGGCGTCGTGGTGCTCGACGCGCAGCGACGGATGCGCTTCGCCAATCGCGCGGCGCAGCAACTGGCGCCGCTCGTAAGCCCTGACAATCTACCATTGGAGGAAGCGTTGGCGCATGCTGGTTTTTATGAACAAACGACCGGCGATGATCAACGTACCGGGCTGCGGCGCTTCAAACGCGACGGCGAGGTCGCAGCAACACTGGCAGTGTCGGAAGCCGCCATTAAGGGTGATCGTACTGCTGCCAGCGTCCTGATTCTCCGCGACATGACCGTCACGGAGCGCCAGCAGGCGGCGCTCACCGCCTCGCGTGCGGCGCTCGAGGCGCGCACGGCGGAACTGGAACGTTCGCTGGCGGAGATTCAGGAGCGGGATGCGTTGATTACCCGGCTGACATTGCCATTGATCCCGTTGAGCGAGGGGGTGGTGGCGATGCCGCTGATCGGCGCCTTCGACAGGGCGCGCTGCGAGGCGCTGATCGCTCTGCTCCTCAAGCGTATCGAAGAACGCGATGCGCGTGCGGTCTTGCTCGATCTCACCGGCATTACTGGCTTTGATGCGTCGCTGGCGCGGGCGTTGCGCCATGCAGTGGACGGCGCGCGCCTGATGGGAGCGCAGATTGCGTTGTGCGGCGTGCGCCCCGACATTGCCGAAAGCATCGTCCACGAGCGCATGCACCTGAATGGCGTGCGCCTCTTTGCGACAATGCAGGAGGGTGTGGCGGCGTTGCTGGAGCGCAGGTGACGGTCATCTCAATACCAACAGCGGCAATGAACGCCTTCGCGTCTTCGACGGTGGCGGCGGGAGCAGCGGAACCGATGAAGCGCGAATTGACCACGCGCAGCTCAACGCGCGCAGGACCGGCGGGTATCAGGCAAGGAGGCGAATCGGCGGTCATGGTTGAGGTGAGAATATCCTTGTGGGCATCGTCGATGTCAGTGGCGAAAGATATCGGGACGCGACGACTGATAAGCGGCATGCATAGCGCGCGCCTCTTCGACCGAGAGCAGACCGGTATCAATGGCGAAGTTCTGGATCGCGCTGATATGCGACATCAAGGCGTTGTACAGCTGCTCGTTGGTGTCGTAGGTCGTGACGCGGCGCCGATGATCGTCAGGGAGATCGGAAATCTTGATCAGCCCGTCATAGAGCGCCTCAAGGTACGCTCTGGTCTGGTTGCGCAGCGATTGGTCAGGGGAGGTCATGCGGACATCCTTTCGCGTGCTGGAGCAGTATGCGCACGATCGCTCTTCCCCATGCACTTTACCAACTATAACTATGTTGATTCTACCACGGCTCTGCCACAAGACCGGAGCGCGCACGCGGGTCGATCTGGCGCGCTGGTGGCTGCTGCGCCCGTGGCTGTGCGGGACGGACGATACGGCGACGGAGGGGGCGTGAGGTCAGGGTGTGG
>DAOTWI010000474.1:0-4926 GCA_034436075.1 Roseiflexus sp. | reverse complement strand
CGAGACGGCGCGCGGCGTGCGCCAGCCGGTCGAGCGGCGCCGTCAACCCGCGCGCAATGATGATGCCCAGGATCAGTCCAAGCGCACCGGCAAGCGCACCTGCCTGGATCAACGTTTGATTGAGCTGAGCGAGAAAGCGTTGCGCTGCGGTAGAAAGCGCGGTATCGCGCTGCAAACGCGCCACCAGATACCCGACCGTCGCCCCATCGACGACAACCGGCATTGCCTGGCGCATATCGTCGCGGCTGATGCGCGCAGCCGCTGTGTTCCTGGAGGCGCTGGAGTAGATGACGCGCCCTGTGGCGTCGGCAAGCGTCAGTTCGAGCGGACCGCGCATCATGCCCGGTCCGCCCGGTCCCATGCCGCGCGGTCCTATCCCCCGCATATCGGCAAAGACGGTCTCGACGCCATTCCAGGTGCGCCGGGTTGCGTAGTATCCCGCGAGGTGCGGGAGCAGATCAAGTTGTTGCACCTGGCTCTGCGCCAGAAAGGTGCGAAAATCGTCGCTGGCGCGCGTATTCGCCAGCAGCGCCGTCGTCAGCACGCTCAACGTTGTCACCAGGGCGAAAGCCAGCGCCAGTTGAACCCATAACCGCCGGATCATACGACGACCTTCAGCCGATAGCCTACGCCGTACACCGTTTCGATCCTGACGCCTGCATCGACCGATTCGAGTTTGCGGCGCAGATTCTTGATATGACTGTCAATCGTGCGTTCCATGCCCTCATAGTCGTATCCGGGACCTTCTTCGATCAGTTCACGCCGCGTAAACGCATGCCCTGGAAGGCTCAGGAAGATCCGCAGCAAATGAAATTCGGTCGGCGTCAGATGAAGCGGCTGATCCGCCGCCCATGCTTCGTGCCGGTCAGGATCGAGCCGCACCTGACCTGCTTCGAGCATCGCGGCTGGCTGCGGCATTCCACTGCTGGTGCGACGAAGGACGGCGCGCACGCGCGCAACCACCTCACGCGGATTGAACGGTTTGGTGATGTAATCGTCGGCGCCGAGTTCGAGCCCCACGATCTTATCCGTGTCATCAACACGCGCCGTCAACATCACGATTGGCATGGAGGCAAGATGGGGATCCGCACGGATTGTGCGCGTCAGATCGGCGCCATCAACATCGGGCAGCATCAGATCGAGCACCATCAGATCGGGGCGCTCACTGCGCGCCAGGCGGAGAGCCGTCGCACCATCATGCGCGGTCAGCGTCTGGAACCCGGCGTGTTCCAGGTAGGCGCTGACCAGGCGCGTGATCTGACGATCATCATCAACCACCAGAATGCGTTGGGGCATACCTCATCCTCGCTGTCGCACACCGCTTATTGTAACCGAAGCAGGACTCACGACGCTGTGAGACCTGCTTCGGTTCCGCAGAAGGCGCTCTGTCGGAGCGTGCTGATCGCCCACTGCGACAGAGCGCGTCGCTCATTGTCAACGTTTCCAGCGAGGACCGCGCCCGCCGGGTTGCGCGGTCGGTCCCTGCCCGGCATCATTGGGGCGCTGCCCGATGAGCGGATCGTGCGCCTGACGCACCCAGCTGTCAATCGGCGAGTTGACCAGGACGGTAATGTGGGTGCGCATGCTCGCCTTCGCGTCGTCCGCCTGTTTTTGGGTGATGGCGCCGCTCTTGACCAGTGCATCAATGCGGGCGAACTGCGGCGTCACGAACGCATTGACGATCTTCAATGGATCAACACCCTTTGCCAGCGCCACATCGGCAATCGTTTTGCCGTTGGACAGTTCGCTCAGCAGCGCCTGGCGCGTCATGCCCAGCGTATCGGCGGCAACGCCAATCAACCCGCCGTCGCGCCCCTGCATCTGTGCGCCGCCGCCTGAACGAAGCGCCAGCGGCGTCCCTGTGGGGCACACCCCGCCAGATGGGCATGCGCCGGCGCCTGGTTGCGCCGCAACCGCCGGGATGGCGAAAACGAGTGTTGCGACCATCAGCGCTCCGATGATCCATGCCAGTATACGTGATATCATTGGTATCCTCCTTGTGGATGTGAGCCGTGATTTGCGATTGCGATTGGAGTGTAGCAGGAGAAGATGGAGAACTGATGGAGATGACGTGGAACGTATCGGGAGTTGCGCATTGGCGACGATCACACCCGCAACGTTTATATCTTTATTTCACTTAATTAATGAAACGTTGCATTGTGTAACTTCATGTGCTACACTGAATAGCGGTTCGAGGTCCAGTAGCTCAATGGATAGAGCGCCAGTCTTCGGAACTGGGTGTTGGGGGTTCGAGTCCCTCCTGGACCGCCATTTTTTACCTCGTTGTGATTGCCCGGTCGCCGACGATCCAGAGCATCCACTCGTTCGAGCAGTGCATTGCTTCAGTTGTTCCTGCACAAACAGCCTGCGTGTCGCCAATCGCCGTGTGCTGCCGTTTGCGCGAGAGACGGCTTGCTTCCTCTTCTTTCAGCAAATGTGCGTCGTCCAATAGTGCGTGTGTTGTTACCAGCGAGTACGAGGCGTTATGAATGACGAGACACCGCTCAACGTATTACTGGTTGCCCGAAGTGATGAAGTTGCAGGCAGGCTCCGCGCAGCATTCGGCGATCTGGCGATCACCCTCGATCACGTTTCTCCTGATCAAGTGTTATACACATTGTCGGTCACCCATGTTGATGTGGTGCTTCTCGATGTCAGCCCCTTCCCCGATGTGCCGCTGGAGTTAATCGCTTCGATTGTGACGGTTGCGCCGCATGTGCCAATTCTGGCGCTGGTGGTCAACGACGCTGATCCGCGCGCGCTGGCGGCGCTGGCGGCTGGCGCGCACGATTTTATCAGTTCCGAAGCAGCCGCCAATGCGATTGTCAATCGGTTGCGCAGCGCCGCAGCGCATCGTCTGGCGGAAAAAAACGATCAGCCGGTCGTTTTGAAGGATCTCGTCCTGCGCAGTAGCGATGCTGTGCTGCTGATCGGCCGCGATGGCCGGGTCAATCAGGCGAATGCCGCCGCCGCCGCGCTGTTTGGCGTGCTCACCGAGCGATTGATCGGTGAACCGTTTGGGACGCCGATCGTCTCGAATCTGGCGACAACGATCGATATCCCGCGCCGGAATGGCGAGTCGATTGCAGCAGAGTTATTTCTGCTCCACGTGCTCAGCGACCAGTCCGATAGCGCATACCTGGCGATTCTGCGCAGCATCTCGCGCCATCAGCGCCTCGATGTCGATCTGCGCCTGATGATGGCTGCGATTGCCAGCACCAGCGATGGCATCGTGATTGCCGATCTCGATGGCATCCCGCATTACCAGAACCCTGCATTTCAAAAAATGACCGGGTTGACGCTCGATGATCTGCGGGTGGCGGGCGGTTTGTTGCGTTTGTATCGTGATGTCGGCATGGCGCGTGCGGCGCTGGCGGCTGTGCGTGACGGACAAGCCTACCGTGGCGAAATGCGCCTGACTGACCGCCAGGGTCACGCAATCAGCGTGTTGTTGCATATCGACCCGGTGCTCGATGCATCAGATCGGGTCATCGCACTGGTTGCGGTGCATACCGATGTGACCCAGCGCAAACTGACCGAAGATCGTCTGGCGTATCTGTCGTCGCACGATCCGCTGACCGGTCTGGCAAATCGGACGTTGATGCTCGACCGGTTGCAACTTGCGCTGGAGCGGCGCAACCGGCGCGGGGCGGCGCCGTGCGGCGTTCTGTTGCTTGATCTGGATCGTTTCAAACAGATCAACGACAGCCTTGGGCATACGGTTGGCGATGAGGTGTTGATGGCAGTCGCGGGTCGTCTGAAGCATATCACCCGTCCCGGCGACACAGTGGCGCGTCTTGGCGGCGATGAATTTGCAATCGTTGTCGACTCGGTCGGCTCGCTGGAAGATATCTGGCGGATTGCGCTGCGTATTCAGCAGGCGCTGAGCCATCCCATCATGGTGCAGGATCATTCGTTGACGGTTGGCGTCAGCCTTGGGATTGCAGTGGATGATGGGCGCGTGGTGGATGCGACAGCGCTGTTGCGCGACGCTGATACGGCGCTCCATCAGGCGAAGGCGCGCGGGAGAGCGCGAATCGTGCTATTCGAGGAGGCGATGCATACAGCGGCGGCAACGCAGTTGCAACTCGAAATCGAGTTACGGCAGGCGTTACAGCGGCAGATGCTGGTGATGCACTATCAACCGATGGTCGATCTTGCGAGCAGAGCAATCCATGGCTTTGAGGCATTGATGCGCTGGAATCGTCCGCTCAATGGGTGGATGCTTCCCGACGCTTTTTTGCCGGTGGCTGAGGAAGCAGGGCTGATCCCGGCAATGGGCGCCTGGAGTATTGTCGAAGTCTGCCGCCAGGTGCGGCGTTGGCGCGAGCAGTTCGGCGGCGATATCCAACTGCCTGTCAGCATTAATATTCATAGCCGGCAGCTCGAACAGGCGGATTTACCGCATCAGGTGCAGCAGGCGCTGCGCGAATTCAACCTGCCTGGTTCCGCGCTGACGGTCGAAGTCACTGAGAAAGTGGCGCTCAAAGACCTCGATCTGGTCGTATCGCAGTTGCGACACCTCAAGGCGCTGGGGGTGCGCGTCATGCTGGACGATTTTGGCACCGGGTACTCGTCGCTCAGCTATCTGGCGCGCCTGCCCGTCGATGGCGTCAAGATCGACCGGTCGTTTATCCAGTCGATGATGCACGATCCGCTTTCTGCCACGATTGTGCGCGCCGTTATTACACTCGCCAGAGAGTTAGGGCTTCATGTTGTGGCGGAAGGGGTCGAGACAGAAGAGCAACGCACGGCGCTACTGCATCTCGGATGCACCTGCGCGCAGGGGTGGCTGTTTGGTCGGGCGGTTGATGCGCATGCGGCGGCGGGCTTGATCGAGAAGCGCGTAGAATTGAGAACCAGGAACCGAGAACTGAGAACTGAGAACTGAGAACTGAGAACTGAGAACTGAGAACTGAGAACTGA
>DAOTWI010000473.1:0-2976 GCA_034436075.1 Roseiflexus sp. | reverse complement strand
GCCCATCGTCCAGAAGACAATCGAGCGCAATTGAGCGTCATCCGCCAGATAGGTCAGCAACCCGGTGGTTGCGCCAGCCAGCGCGTTGAGCGCCAGTCCGACGAGGAGCAACGTCGCCACATCGGTGCGTCCATGGCGCTGCGCCAGCCGATAGACGAGAAACGTCGTCGCTGCACCGGCAAGAAACGCCGCCAGCGGCAGGGTCATTAACCCGAACGACGACAAGCCAAGCACAATGACCGCCACGGCGCCGAGCGCCGCGCCGCTGCTCACGCCAATCAAGCCGGGGTCAGCCAGCGGATTGCGAAACACTCCCTGAAGCAGCGCGCCGCTCACTGCCATCCCTGCACCGACCAGCATGCCGAGCAACACCCGCGGCAGGCGGATCGTCCAGAAAATCGTCTCCTGTTGCGCGCTGACGGGAACGTCGATCAGAATGCCCATCTTCCTGAGCAGAATGGCGCCGATGACGTCCGGCGGCACCGCAACCGCGCCAATGCCTGCGCCGAGGAGCATGGTCGTCAGCAGCAGCAGGAACAGCGCCGGCAGCATCCCGATACGCCGCCATCCAGACCGTTGGCGCAACGGTGCGTGGGACTGAACCGTCGATGCTGCGCTCACGGTCGTTTCTCCTGTGGCGCAATCTCATAGAATGCGATGGTGAGATCGGCGAGCGCCTGCCCGGTGCGGGGACCCATGCCGAGCAGGTAGAGGTCGTCGAGCGCAATGATACGGCGCTGTTTTCCGGCTGGCGTATCGGCAAGACCAGGGATCGTCAACAGACCATCGACGCCGCCGACCGATTCCAACCCTTTCTCCAGCACCAGGATGACGTCGGGTTGGGCAGCAATGACCACTTCGGGACTCAACGGTTTGAACTGCACAATGCCCGCCTCAGCGCCCGCATTGAGCCCGCCGGCGGCAGTAATCATCACATCAATCGGCGTATCGCCGCCAGCCACCTGTTGCACATCCGTCCCGCGCAGGTAGAGGAAGAGCACGTGCGGCGGAGTTGCAATCCGGTTCGCAAGATCGCGCGCGTGGGCAATCTCAGCATCGACCTGCGCAGCAAGACGTTCACCGCGCTGCGGGATGCCGAGCGCCTGCGCGACAAACCTGATTTTCTGCGCTGGCGCCTCGAGCGTCGGCGGATCGGCAGTGATCGCCACCGGAACGCCTGCGGCGCGAATCTGCGCCAGCGCCTCCGGCGGACCGGCAGCCTCGTCGCCGATGACGAGCGTTGGATTGAGCGCCAGAATGCCCTCGGCGCTCAACCGCCGCTGATAGCCGATGTTCGGCAGCGTCTTCGTTCGTTCCGGCGGGTACGTTGCGCTGCTATCGACGCCGGCGACATATTCCCCCATGCCGAGCGCGAAAATGATTTCGGTGATGTCGCCATTCAGACTGACGATCCGCTCGATCGACGTAATTGTGACCTGTTCCCCCTGATAATCGACGACCGTTACCGGCAGTTGCGGTTCCGCCTCGCCTGGAACCGGCTCAACGGCATTCGGCGGACTCACGGATACGGGTGTTAGCAGCGACGAAGCAGCGGGAACGATCGTTGCGGCGGGCGGCGCCACACCGGAGGACGACGATGCCCCGCACGCGGTGAGCAGCGCCGCACACGCCAGGCTGAACCCAAGAACCATCTGACGCAGCCAGCGTCCGGCTGCAGATGAATGGCGGCTTCGTCTCCAGGGCGTCATACACGCCTCCTTACGCATGTAAAGACTGATGATCAGGGAACGTCAGCAGCAATGGAACACCCGTATGCGGATGTGGATGGACTGTCACCGGAATGCCGTAGACCTCGCTCAACACCTCGGCGCACAACACATCCCAGGGTGCGCCGATGGCAACGAGCCGCCCCTGGTGCATGAGACCGATCCGGTCAGCATATGCGGCAGCCAGGTTGAGGTCGTGAAGGACGATGATCGCGGCGCCGCCATTGCGGGCTGCGGCGCGCGCCAGGCGCAACGCCGCGTGCTGATGGCGCAGATCGAGCGCAGCGGTTGGCTCGTCGAGCAGCAGCAGCGGCGCCTGCTGCGCCAGTATCCGGGCGATGCTGGCGCGGGTCTGTTCTCCGCCCGAAAGGGTTGGGAACAGGCGTTGCGCAAATAGAGACATCTCAGTGTGGGCAAGAGCGTCCTGTGCAATCGCCACATCCGCCGGACCCTCCGCCCTGCCGCGCAGGTGCGGCGCGCGCCCCATCATCACCACCTCGAAGGCGGTGAACGGAAACGTCACATTGATGCGCTGGCGCAACACCGCACGTCGCAGCGCCTGGTCATTGGCGCGCATCTGGTCGAGTGGAATGCCATCCAGCAAGACGCGCCCTGTCGTTGGGCGAAGGTCGCCTGCAAGCAGGTTGAGCAGCGTACTCTTCCCCGCGCCGTTTGGACCGACGACCGCAATCATTTCACCGGTGTTGACCGCCAGGGATACCTCATCGATCAGGCAGCGACCATCTGCGTGATAACTGAGTGCGCACGCTTCGATAATCGGAGCGGACACGGCTTCCCCAATCCAGGCGCGACAGAGCCGCGCATGATGTTTGACAGATCAGAGCGTGGTCGATTTGCTTCACTAATGTTGGAGGTTAGTATAGTCTAATAAATACTATTTGTCAACCAGAAACAAAGAAAACAGGATAAAGTGTAGAAAGCGATGCGGGTTGCACGTGCAAAGGGGGCGAATGGTGTGGATCCCTGTCGGGTTCTCTGCGTCTCGGAGGTGCGGGCGGTCATATGGTCCGCGCCCGTCCCATCACACGTGCTGGGGCAAGAAGCGGTCGCCGCCGCGCGTCTCCAGGCGTTGGCTCAATGTTTCAATCGTGGTCGAGCAGAAGAAGCGGCGATGCCGCTCAAAACCGAGGCGTTCGTACCAGGCGCGGGCGTGGTCGTTCTCCCAGCCGACCTCCAGTTCCACCGCACGGCAGCCGTGGGCGCGCGCGTAAGGCAACAGGCTCGCCAG
>DAOTWI010000472.1:0-7142 GCA_034436075.1 Roseiflexus sp. | reverse complement strand
CAAGCCGACGCTTTCCCACCCGCAGCCCCGCACTCAGGCTGCAATGAGGCGGGATCAGATGATACCAAACGTGGTGCGTACTGGTAGCAATAGCAATCGCATAAGGCGACGCCGCACGGATCTCCAGGGCGTATAATAGTCTGTATGGGCAGTTCACGTTCCATGCCGCGTTTTTGCGCCTTCTGCGGCGCCGATTTGCCGCCCGGCGAGCCGCGCTTCTGCATCGAGTGCGGACAACCGGTCGAGCAGCTGGCGCTCAGTGAAGAGACTGTTCCTGCCGCGACCGGACCCACCGTGCGCCTGGCGAATGCGCGCACCGAACAGGCGGTGATTGGCGGCACGGTCAAACTGCCCTCGTCTGGGGCAGTGCCGCCAGGGTTGTGGTTCGCGTCTGAGCTGCCTGGTCCTGATGATGTCGTTGCCGTCTATGCGCCGCTGCGCGCGATTGTTGGCGGGTGGAGCGGCTTGATCGAGCATGGCTGGAAGAAGTGTGGTCAGGAATGGGCTGCCGATGGGACGAGCCGCACGCTGGTGCGCTTTCTGGTCGAGCGCGCCTGGTTTGCGGCGCCGGGGGCGGCGCGCACGATGCGCCTGATGGTGCAGATCGGCGCTGTGGCGCACGCCGATGAAGGGCGCACCCGGCGCGGCTTTCGCTACCGGATCGGCGCCGATCCACCGATGGATGTGGCAGCTGCCTGGTGGATCGAGGGGAATGCGCCGCGTTTCGATCTCCCCGTGCCGCAGATTCAGATCATGGCGCCGCCGCGTGTCGTGCGGGTGTCGGATGTTGGCGAAACGGTGCGCCGGATGAATGCGCGGGAGGCGGAGACGTGGGCGCGGCAGGGAGAAGTGCATGGGTTGTTTCGCATGCCAAACAGTGCGCAGCAGCGCACCCCCGTCGGGCGCGGCATTCCGCTGCTCGAAGTCTCGCCGCTTGGCGCGTGGCTGCGGTTGGGTGGTGCGGTTGGGCGGCTCTACCGGGTGCAGCTGTTTCGTCCGCTCGTCTGTGATGCGGTTGCCTGGAAGCGCCTCAGACAACGGATCGTTCAGGAAGCGATGGACCTTGGTCTCGATATGAATACAGACGCAATCATCGAGTGGTGGCTTGATCGGGAGGGGTACGACGGAGCGCTCTTCGAACGCAATGCGCATCGGTATGGCGGCGGTCGCGCCGTGATCGCCTTCCGCCGCAGTCAGATTGCTCTGATTGAAGGATAGAGGAGAAGCATACGTATGCCACGACCCAAACGCACCCGCGCAGTGCAGGCTGCCCCCACGCCGCCGCAGGAGGGACCGGCGCTGCGCATTGCCATGATCGCATCGGAATGCGTTCCGTTTGCCAAGACTGGAGGGCTGGCGGATGTGGTGGGTTCACTGCCAAAGGCGCTGCGCGCACTGGGGCACGATGTGATTGTGATTATGCCGCTGTACGGCATGATCAACCGCGAACGCTTCACCATTCGTCCCTTCCTGGCGCCGATGGGGGTCTGGATGGGCGATACCGAAGAATGGTGCGCTGTCCACACCACAACTGTCGAAGGCGTGCCGGTGTTTTTCATTGAGTCCGATAAGTATTTTGCGCGCCCCGGTCTGTACCATGATGCCGATTACAACGATTATCTCGACAATCCGCGCCGCTTCGGGTTTCTAACCCGCGCCGGGTTGCAACTCTGCATCGATATGGGGTTCCGCCCCGACATCGTCCATGCCCACGACTGGCAGACGGCGCTGGCGGCGGCGTACCTCAAAATCTGGCACTGGGACCATCCGGTGCTCGGCGGCGCCGCCAGCGTCCTGACGATCCACAATATCGCGTATCAGGGCGTGTATGATGCGTCGCACTACCCGTACCTGGGGTTGCAGTGGAGTAATTTCACGCCCGACAAGTTCGAGGATCACGGGCGGATCAATTTTCTCAAGGGCGGCATCCAGTACTCCGATATGCTTAACACCGTCAGCCCGACCTATGCGAACGAGACGCGCACTCCCGAAGGCGGGCATGGGCTGGCGATGTATCTGAACGACCGCGGCAGCGCCTACCGCGGCATCCTGAATGGCGTGGATTACACGCAGTGGAACCCGGAGACCGATCCGCTCATCCCGGCGCGCTACAGCGCCAGCAACCTGGCAGGCAAGGCGATCTGCAAACGTGAGTTGCAATTGCGGATGGGGCTTGATCCCAACCCAAACATTCCAATTGTCGGCGTGGTCAGCCGTCTTGCGCACCAGAAGGGTCTCGACCTGCTGGCAGGCGCGATTGAGGGTCTGGTGCAGAATGCGCTGGTGCAGTTCGCCATCCTTGGCGCTGGCGACAAAGGGCTGGAGGGGTATTATGGTCTGCTGCCAGTGCGCTTCCCCGGTCGGATTGGCAGTTTCATCGGGTACGACAATCAATTGTCGCACTGGATCGAGGCGGGCAGCGACTTCTTTGTGATGCCGTCGCGCTACGAGCCGTGCGGATTGAACCAGATGTACTCGTTGCGCTACGGTACGCTGCCGATTGTGCGCGCAACCGGCGGGCTGGAAGATACCGTGCAGCAGTACGACGAACAGACTGGCGCCGGCACCGGCTTCAAGTTCTACGAACCAAGCGTTCACGCGGTCTACTATACTATCGGCTGGGCGATCAGCACCTACTTCGATCGTCCGCATCACATTCAGCAGATGATCCAGGCTGCAATGGCGCAGGACTTCTCGTGGGAGCGCAGCGCCAGAGAGTATGTGCACCTGTACCGTGAGGCAATTGCACGCAAACGAGGGATGTAAGCATGCTCGAACAGGTCGATCTGACGCTCGCGCTCAACAAGCGCGACTACCGCCAGCGTCTTGTTGATCTTCAGATGCGACTGTACGATATGGAACAGGCGCTGTTCGAGGCGCGCATTCCGGCGTTGTTCGCCTTCGAGGGGTGGGCTGGCGCCGCAAAGGTGCGCACCATCAGCACCATTACCCGGCGGCTCGACCCGCGTGGTTTGCGCGTCCATTCGATCACGCCGCCGCGCACGTATGAGATGCAGTATCCCTGGCTCTATCGCTTCTGGCTGAAAACGCCAAGTTACGGGCAGATTGCGATCTTCGACCGTTCCTGGTACCGCCACGTGCTTGGCGAACGGGTGCGCGGCGAATTGAGCATCGCCGACTGGCGCGCGCGGTGTGAAGACATTGCGGCGTTCGAGCGCCAGCTGGCAGACGATGGCGCGGTGATTCTGAAGTTTTGGCTGCACATTTCGGAGCGCGAACAGGGGCGACGGTTCAAGAAATTGCTTGGCGACAAAACGACCGCCTGGCAGGTGACTGAGGAGGACCTGTGGCAGCATCGCCACTACGAACGGGTGCGCGATGCAGTTGAAGACATGATCGCGCGCACCGACACCCCGTATGCGCCCTGGATTATTATTCCGGCGACCTGTGGGCACTATGCGCGTGTAGCGGCGTTCGAGGCGATCCTGAGCGCGCTTGAGGCGCGCATCGGACGACGACCGGTGATGGACGTGGATGCGGAAATCCGCGAAGAATTGCTCGATTCGCGCGGCACGTCCTTCCGCCGCAGTCTCGATGTGCTGCGCACTCGCGGCGCACGCCCGACGTCGCCTGCCGGCAATGGCGCCCCCGATGGAGCGGCTGCACGTCCATCGCCGTTGCCGACCGGCATCAGCATTCTCCGGCGCGTCGATCTGAGCCAGCGCCTGGATGCCGGGAAGTACAATCGGAAACTCAACCGGCTGCAAGCCAAACTGCGTCTCCTTGGTTTTCAAGTCTACCTGCAAAAGCGTCCGGTCGTTGTCGTGTTCGAGGGATGGGACGCTGCTGGCAAAGGGGGAACGATCCAGCGCATCACTGAGAAACTCGACCCGCGCAGTTATGTGGTGCATGCGATTGCCGCGCCGACCGGCGACGACAAGGCGCACCATTATCTCTATCGCTTCTGGCGGCGATTGCCGCCGCGTGGGCAGATTGCGATCTTCGACCGTTCGTGGTACGGCAGGGTGCTGGTGGAGCGTGTCGAAGGGTTTGCCCGTCCCGAAGAGTGGCAACGCGCCTACGCCGAGATCAACGAATTCGAGCGGCAACTGGTCGAGTTTGGTACAATTGTTGTAAAATTCTGGTTGCACCTCAGCCCCGAAGAGCAATTGCGGCGTTTCGAGGAGCGGCAGTCGATCCCGTACAAAGCCTGGAAACTGACCGAGGAGGACTGGCGCAATCGTGAGAAGTGGCCTCAGTATGAGGCGGCGGCGGACGAAATGCTGCTGCGCACGTCGACGCCGGCTGCGCCATGGACGATTGTCGAAGCCGAGGATAAGCGATTTGCCCGGGTCAAGGCGCTGCGCACGCTGGTGCGTCGGCTGGAAGCGGAGTTGGGTCGGGTGAAACTGTAGGAGCCTGCCATGCGCCTGAGTGAAGACAAGATTCGCCGGATTGCCGAGCGGTTGCACGACGAACTGGAGCAGCGCGCCCTGGTGGCGTACAAAGAGCCGCGCGGCGCGGCGCCGGGAATGGGGCGCGCTGCGCGCGTCAAGGCGATCTACGATTTCATCGTTGCCGATCTGAAAATCGAAGAAGAGATCGATGCCGAGGTCGAACGCATTCTGAGCACTTATTCGCGCGAAATCAAGGGTACCGAGCGCGATGTTCTCTTCCGCAAGCATAAAGAAGAGGTTGCGCGCAAACGGGGGTACATTCTGTAATTGGTGGCTGGGCAATGGAATGGCTTTCCTGAGATGGGCACAATCCGATCCGTACGAATCCGTCTCGATCCGTGCGTACCCGTGTTCTATTCCATCCCATACAGAGAAAACATGCTATAATATGCAGGGAACGATAAGTTCCTCGTGTGGGCTGGTAGCTCAGAGGTAGAGCAGCGGTCTTTTAAACCGATGGTCGTGGGTTCGATCCCCACCCGGCCCACCACCCTTATCCCCTCCCGATATGATCGCTTCTCCCCCAGCGCCGCGCAAAAAGATCATCGAGGTCGCGTTTCCGTCTCACACGGTTGGCGCTGCGTCGTTCCGCGAAGCAGCCGCATATCCGCACTTCCCGGAGACCCTGTACCACTGGTGGCCCCGCCAGTCGCTGGCGCTGTGCCGTGTGGCGCTGTTTACCGCGATCATCGATGACCCGGATCAGCCGGATGTGCTGGAGTCGCTGGTGCAGGCGATGGATGCGCTGCCGATCCCGCAGAACGCCGCTTCCGCATGGCAGACGCTTTCCCCCGGTGAGCAGCGCCGCCAGAAGATGCTGGGGTTCATCGAACAACTGGCGCAACCGGAGCGCCTGAGCGACGCCCATCTGTTGAACACCGCCCGTGCGCTCATCCATGCCGCAGTTGGTGACGATCCTCCGCCGGTCTACGATCCCTTCGCTGGCAGCGGCAGCATTCCGCTCGAGGCGCAACGCCTGGGTCTTACGGCGTATGCCTCGGATCTCAATCCGGTTGCGGCATTGATGAATCGGGCGCTGATCGAGTTGCCGCCGCGTTACGCTGGTCTGCCGCCGGTCAACCCGGAAGCGCGGAGCGAGTGGAGAGACGTGAGGAGTGAGCCAGAGGAGATGAGCGTCTCTCACTCCTCACTCCTCTCCTCTCGCTTCTCCGAAGGCGTAAAGGGGCTTGCCGACGATGTGCGCTTCTATGGGGCGTGGATGCGTGATGAGGCGCAACGCCAGGTCGGGCATCTGTTCCCGCAGATCGAGCTCCCCTCGCGGTATGGCGGCGGAGAAGCGCCGATTGTCGCCTGGCTTTGGGCAAGTACGCTGGTCTGCCCAAACCCTGGTTGTAGCAACGATATTCCGCTGGCGCGCTCGTTTGTGATCGACTCTCGAAAGGGCAGGAAAACCTGGGTCGTTCCGCGCATCGGAGAGCGGTACTCGCGCCACGAAGGGGAACTCCTCTTCGACCTTCGGAGCGGCAAAGGGTCGCCGCCTGCCGGGACGGTCACCCGGCAGGGTGCGCAATGCCCGTTCTGCGGACGGCGCATCACGCCTGATGAATTGCGCGCTGCGGGTATCGCTGATCAGATGAGCGCGGAATTGATGGCAATTGTCGTGGATCGCGGCGAGGGACCGATCTACCTCGAACCGTCCAACTCCTTCGGGCGCATCACGCCGCAGACGAAGCCTGCCTGGACGCCGGATACGCGGCTGACCGCCAATCCCCGCTGCGTGGACCTGCCGGATTACGGGTTCACGACTGTCGCCTCGCTCTTCACCTCACGGCAACTCGCCGTCCTGACGACCCTCAGCGACCTGATCAGCGCCGTGTATGTGCAGGCGGCGCGCGATGCAGAGCGTTGCGGTGACCGCGATCCGGCGGCGTATGCCGATGCCGTGGCGACGTGCCTGGGGCTGGCAATCGGCAAGACGGCGGATGTTGCGTCGAGTCAGTGTCGCTGGAATGCTGGCACGCAGCGGATCATTCCTGCGCTGGCGCAACGCACGTTGCGGATGAACTGGGAGTATGCCGAAGGCAACCCGTTCAGCGACTCCTCCGGCGGTTTCATGCAGCAGGTCGAGGCGATGGCGCGGGTGCTGGAAGCGCTCGAGCTGGCTGGTGACGGGAAGAGCGTCCAGCAGGACGCGGCTGATCTGATGGTTGCGCCCGCCGCCAGAGGGTTAGTCTGCACCGAACCGCCGCACCCCGACAGTCTGCCCCTTGCAGAATTGAGCGACTTCTTCTACGCCTGGCTCCAACCAGGGTTGACATCCATCCATCCCGACCTGTTCGACGCTTCGGCGACGCCAAAGGCGGTTGAGTTGGTCGCCGATCCGTCGCGCCACGGCGGCGCGGAGGCGGCGCGTCGCTTCTACGAGGAGCGGTTCCGCACGGTCTGCGCCCGTCTCAAAGAGGCGCAGCATCCTGCCTACCCGCTGATCCTGTTCTCCCCTTTTGGCAAAGGCGAGGAAGGATCACAACACCCATCAATCTCCGTTGATCAGCGCACGCTCTTGCGGCAGGCGGGGTTGGCAGTCATTGCCGCCTGGGATGTTCATCGGCGTGATGGGTCTTCCGGTCCCGTTCCCTGGTTGACCATCTTTGTGTGCCGTTGATGATCGAACGTGGTCTGGCGGATGTCCACAGGCGTCGTGCGCCGGCGACAGACCCTGCATTCGATGCACCTGACAGGTCTACGGCGCCATGCGCAGTCACC
>DAOTWI010000471.1:0-5759 GCA_034436075.1 Roseiflexus sp. | reverse complement strand
CTGGAGCGACGCCACGAGCGCCGCCGATGGCGACGCCGCCATGAGCGGCGCAAGCGTTGCGGCGTCGGTGTGATCGAGATGCTCGTGCGTCGCCAGCACCACCTGCGCGTGGGTGATCAGCGCCGGATCGACCGGGATCGGAAACCGCCGCGGCGGTCCGCCAACGTCTTCCACCGAATTGGAGAGGTAGGGGTCGATATAGGCGATGGTGTCGCCGCCTTTCAGCACGAAACCCGCCTGCCCCAGCGACCAGAGCGCCGCCTGACCAAAGGGAACCGTCAGATGGTCGATCTGCGCAATCAACGCCGCATCACGCAGTGGTGTCATAGGTTTCTCCTGCAAAGAAACGAATGCGATAGCGAAAAAGCGAACGGGTCAACAATACGCCAGTGGCCCTCTCCGTGTCCTCTGTGCCTCTGTGGTGATAATGACGAGCCAATGAATGCGCCAGCGTCACCATTGAACGTGCAACGTTCAACGTCTATGCGGCACCAACCGCTCGACGATCAGCGCCGATGATAACACACCCGGCAGCCCTGCGCCCGGATGGGTGCCCGCGCCGACGAAGTAAAGATTGTCGAACTCTTCGGAGCGGTTGTGCGGGCGGAACCAGGCGGATTGCAAGAGGGTCGGTTCGAGCGCGAACGCTGCACCGAGATAGTTGTTCTGGCGGCGCTGAAAATGGCGCGGATCAACCATGCGCTCAACGACGATATTCCTGCTCAGGTCGGGCAGGAAACGCTCTTCCAGGAACGCAACAATCGCATCGCGGTAGGGTCGCGCCAGCGTTGCCCAGTCGGTCTGCGACGCCAGGTTGGGCACGGGCGAAAGAACGTAGAAGGCGTCGCAGCCGGGCGGCGCGACATCCGGTTCATCGCGCGACGGCATGTGCAGATAGAGCGAGAAGTCGTCGGCGACTCGTTTATGGATGAAAATGTCGTCGAGCAACTCGCGGTAGCGCGGACCGAAGATGATGTTGTGGCGCACCAGCGGCGCATCACGGTACGAGCGCCGCGTTCCCAGAAAGATGACCACCAGCGACATGCTGTAGCGCAACGACCGCAGGCGATGGTCGGTGTAGCGGCGGCGGTGGCGCGGCGCAATCAGGTCGGCGTAGGTGTGGGCGACATCCGCGTTCGATACCACGATGTCGGCGCGGCGCTCGCTGCCATCCGCCAGAACCACGCCGCGAATACGGCGCCCCTCGACGATCAGTTCGCGCACCTCGGCGTTCAGATGAATGGCGGCGCCAAGTTCGCGCAGCAGCTGCACCATCGCATCGACAATCGCGCCAGTGCCGCCGACAGCGTAGTACACGCCCCACTCGCGCTCCAGGCAGTGAACCATGGCGTAGATCGACGAGGCATAGAACGGATTGCCGCCGATGAACAGCGGGTGGAACGAGAAGCAGCGCCGCAGAAAATCGTCTTTGATGTAGCGCGACACATAGCGATAGACGCTCTCGAACGAGCGCAGGCGCGCCAGATCGGGCGCAACGCGCAGCATGTCGCGGAAGCGCAGGAACGGCTGGTCTGCCAGTTCGACGAACCCCTTCTGGAAAATCGGGCGGGTGCTCGCCAGAAAACGGCGATACCCTTCGACATCAGCGGGATTGATGCGTTCGATCTCGCGCAACACCGCCGCCTCGTCGGCGCTGTGGTCGAAGTGGCGACCGGTGTGGTCGTAAATGCGGTAAAAGGGATGGCATGGGCGGAACTCGACATACTCCTCACGGCGACGTCCCGCAGCGCGCCACAGGTCGTCGAACAGGAACGGCGCCGTAATCACCGTCGGACCGGTATCGAACCGGAAGCCGTCCACTTCCAGCACATACGCCTTCCCGCCCGGCTTATCCTGCTTCTCGAAGATTTCCACCTCGTGACCGCGCGCTGCCAGGCGCACGGCGGCAGCCAGGCCGCCAAAACCGGCCCCGATAATGATAATCTTGCTCACCAATGACCTCCAACAGACAATGGGCGCGGTATGCCGCGCCCTAACGAATGATTTCTGGAAGGGTTCCTCACCAGGCGTTTGCCGCCTTGCTCACACTGCCCGTCCCTGATGGCGAGCGTGGGCTGAGCCTGTCGAAGCCCGCGTCAACCATATGATGCGACGATGGTCCGTGCGAGAATCAAACGCCGTAAGACCGGCAATAGCGTCGCTCACTCCTGCTCGACATACTCCGGCACATCCTTCGGCGCTCCGCAGGCGGTGACGGTGCCGCGGAAATCGACATCGGCGGACAGTTCGGGACGTTTCTGCTTCAACTCTGCGATCTGCTCGCGGGTCAACACTTTCGTCTCGTCGAATCCCAGGTCGATGGAGCCGTCGATATGCACCCGTTCGAGATCGTAGAACCGCTTGGTGAATGTCGTCTTGGCGAACGCCTTCAGACAGCCGAGCATATAGCGGCGCTTGAACGGGTCCTTGATCCAGGGATAGCTCAGGAACGCCTTGCGCATGTAGAAGCGCGCATAATTACGCAACACGCCCTTCAGCACCTGCTCGCGCGTCATGGCATCCGGCTGAATGATCGGCGTGACGAAGTTGTACTTCGAGAAATCGCGCACCTCGACCCGATCGCCCAATTCCTCGAACAATTCGGCGAAGGGCCATGGCGTGTACATATTCCAGTTCGCCATGTCCGCCTTCCAGTCGAGGGCGTAGTGATACGTCTCTTCGATGGTTTCGGGCGTTTCGTTCTCCAGCCCCATAATGAACTGCGCCTCAGCGACGATCCCCTGATCGTGCAGCAGTTTGATGGCGCGCTTGTTCTGCTCGATGGTCGTCTCCTTGCGGAAGCGGTCGAGGTTCATCTGCGCGGCGGCTTCGGTGCCGAGCGAGACGTGCACCAGCCCGGCGCGGCGGTAGAGCGGCAGATACTGCTCATCGCGCAGGATGTCCGTGACGCGGGTGTTAATGCCCCAGTGAATGCCGAGGTTGCGCCGCTCCAACTCTTCGCACATCGCCACGAACTTTTTGCGATGGATGGTCGGTTCTTCGTCGGCGAGAATAAAGAAACCGACCTTGTACTCGCGCACCAGCAGTTCGATTTCATCCACAAACGAGATCGGGTCGCGCACGCGATACTTGCGCCAGAACTTCCACTGCGAGCAGAAGCGACAGGTGAACGGGCAGCCGCGGGCAAAATTCGGCACCGCCACGCGCACATTCAACGGGATGTAGATGTACTTCTCCCACTCCAGCAGGCTCCAGTCGGGCGTGAGGGTCGAAAGGTCGGCGATTGGCGGATGGGCGGGTGTGGCAACCACGCGGTCGCCATCGAGGAACGCAATTCCCTGGATCTGATAGCGATCGCGCTCATCGCTGCCATTCTCGATGGCGCGCATCAGGTTGACGATGATCTCTTCCCCCTCGCCACGCACGATGTAATCGATCCAGGGCGCTTCGGTCAGCACCTGGGCGTACATGAACGTCGGATGCACCCCGCCGAGAATGGTTTTGCAGCCAGGGTTGGCTTCGCGCGCCAGGCGCAGCGTCTCCTGCGCCTTGTAAATCATCGGCGTGATCGCCGTCGCCATCACCACATCGGGACGGTTCGCGCGAATCAGCTGCTCGACGGTCTTGTCGGGCAGGTTGTTCGTCATGGCATCGACGAAGCGCAGGTTCGCATAGCCAGCCTTGCGCAGGGCGCCGCCGATATACGCCACCCAGCTGGGGGGCCAGTTGCCGGCGATTTCCGCCCCGCCTGCGTGGTAGTTGGGCTGGATCATCAGAATACGCATACTCAACTCCTTCTATGCCGGTTGATAGGTGCAGAGCGGGTCTTCCGCCAGCGGATCGCCGCTTGCCGCAAAAGCGCGCGCTCGTGAACCGCCACAGATCGCCCGATATTCACAACGGCCACAACGCCCGCCAAACTGCGCCGGATCGTGCAGCGCAGCAAACAACAGCGACTCCCGGTAGACCTGCACGATATGGTCGGTGCGCACATTCCCGGCAGCCAGCGGCAGGAACCCGGCAGGACAGATGTCGCCGGTGTTCGAGACGAACACGATGCCGTTGCCATCGCGAATGCCAAAACCGCGCCCGATCGGCGTCTGCCGGATCTGTTCGCCGCTCAACCCGGCGGCGCGCATCTCGCCGAGCGCCACGCGCCGGTACGATGGCGCTTCGGTGGTGGCGACGGCAAACGGCGCTTCCTGCGCAATGCGATAGATCCAGACCATCAGCCGCTCGGCTTCGGCTGGAGTCAGCGACTCCAGCACCCGCCCGCGCCCGACGGAGATCAGGAAGAAGAGACTCCAGCGGGCGACCTGTTTCGTGGCGAGCAGCGCATAGATCGCCGGGAGATCATCGGCGGTTTCGGCGGCGACCAGCGTGTTGATCTGCAACGGCATGCCGAGTTCCGCCGCCCATTCCATCGCCTCAAGGGTGCGCTCGAAGGTCCCTTCAACGCCGCGGATCGCGTCGTGACGGGCGGCATTCGAGCCGTCGAGGCTCAACCCCAGGGCTTCGACACCGTGCGTCTTGAGCGCCTCGAGCATGGCGCGTGTCAGGTTGGGTGTTGCGCTTGGCGTGATCGAAACCGGCACACCAAGCGCGCGCGCGGCATCGATCAGTTCGAGCAAATCGGGGCGGGCGAGCGGATCGCCGCCGGTCAGGATCAATTGCGGCAACGGAGTGCCGAAATCGGGAATCTGTTGCAAGAAGCGCACACTCTCCTCGAACGAGAGTTGCAACGGATGCGGCTGCGGCATGGCTTCCGCGCGGCAGTGCCGGCAGGCAAGCGCGCACGCCTGCGTCATCTCCCAATAGATATTGAGCGGCGTCCGCGCAAAATCGCGCGGCGCGTGGCGCATCGGACGAGCCGGTTGTGGCGGAGCAGTCACGCAACACCTCCATGTAGTGAGCAGTAAGAACTACTTCCCTCAAAAAACGGGCGCGTTGACTGCGCCCTCCTTCTGCGTGCGCTATGAGCACTGAATGGCATACCGGCAGCGCCGATCGCCGCGCGCCTGGCATTCGAGTTCGCGCAGCGTCGCCTGCGGGCAGATGAGTTTGCGAAACATCTGCTCGAACGCGCCGCGATAGTAGGCGCACAGCGCGCCCGCCATCGCTGGCGTATCGAACAGCGCCCCATTGGCAATCGAGAGCGACGGCGTTGGCGTCAGATCGTAAGCAAACACGCCGCTGCCCGCGAACGTCCAGGTATGGCGCTGCATGGCGGGCAGCAGCAGGCGCAGACCCAATTGTGGCGGCAGCAGGCGGAGCAGCACACGCGCAAACGCTGGAATGCGGTTGGCAAACACATACTCAGACGTCAACTGCCCGGAACGCGCCATCACCTGCCTGGTGCGCTCTTCCCCGATTTGATCGAGGAGCACTTCGACCAGCGCATGAAACTCGCGCTCATCGATCAACTCGTGCGGCAGATGATCCGGCAGATCGCCAGCGCCGCCACGTACCAGCACAGCCCGCGCCGCCTCATCGCCGAGCATCTCGCGCAGCGCAGCAACCGTCTGAATGATTGCATTGGGACCTATCTTGCCCGTTCCACGAGCCGCTATCGTCGTCATGGCGCCACCATTGTCTCAAACGGGAATTGACCGCACTATACCGCCAGCGCACCGCGTGTGCCGAAATGGTTTATCAATCGTTCGTTGCGCTTTGTTAACCAGGTTGTAACCAGACAATTTTGTAAAACAATTGCGTAGGATATGTGTGGGGAGGCGAGAGGGACGAGGCGCGGGGCGCGAGGGGTTGCGGGGATGGTCTGGTAGGGGCGCGGCGGTGGC
>DAOTWI010000470.1:0-5239 GCA_034436075.1 Roseiflexus sp. | reverse complement strand
ATGGCGTTGACTCGTTGGTTCAGCCCGCCGCCGAGCGCTTGCCAGGCGCTGCCGTTCCAGTACGCGATGCAGTCGGCGTTCGGGTCGCCCCCCGCGTCGGTGAACAAACCGCCAGCGTAGACGTTGCTCCGCTCACCACGATGACGTTGACCCAATTGTTCAGCCCAACGCCAAGCGGGTGCCATGCGCCGCCGTTCCAGCGCGCGATGCGGTCGGCGTTCGAGTTGCCCCCCGCGTCGGTGAAGGCGCCGCCAACATACACGTTGCTCCCGCTCACCACGATGACGTGGACGCCATTATCCAGCCCGCCGCCGAGCGCTTGCCAGGCGACGCCGTTCCAGCGCGCAATGCGGTCGGCGTTCGGATTGCCCCCCGCGTCGGTGAAGTCGCCGCCGGCATACACGTCGCTCCCGCTAATGGTGATGGCGAAGACTGTCCCATCCTCGTCATCCGCGCGTGCGGTCGGCGCCAGCAGAAGCAAGATTGTGCAGAACACGACGAACATGGTGCGAGCAACCATTGCAGTCTCTCCTTTGATGCATGCATAGGTGTGGACGAACATGCGACGAACCAGCAAGCCGTTGCAGGATCGGCGCCAGCGCGCCGGGGCGCTGGTTGCCGATGCTTGTCGAGACTGTCGCTCTCGGCGCCGTGGACAAGCGCGGCGCCTTGTGGTAACGTCAAGCGGCAGCATTCGGAGACGCAGGGGGCTGGAAAGCGCGCGCGCCCGCAGGAGGAAGGTGTTTCTTGAAGAGCGTCACTCAGGGTGCTACAATTGTGCAATGATGGGTGTCTTCAATACTACTGATACTGTAGTGTATCAGACATGCATTGTCAAGCAGTTGGCGGGACGGGACATGATCTATCTGCGCGCACCCGTGTCCGCTGGCGCGGTGCAGGAATAGGACACGGATGGGCGCGGATACGATGGATGGGTGCGGATGGACGGTACGCACACAGACGTCAGGACGCCCCACCCCCCGCATACGGGGGGTGCAGGGGGGGATGAGGGCGACAGCAGTCGTGTATGATTGTGCTATCTCAGAATCGGACCATCGCCGCCCGCGTCACGCGCAGCGTCGCCGTGATCAGCCTGCCGCACAGTCAGGTCAAAATGACCGGGCAGGACATGGAGTGGCAGGAGAAAATCACCAGGGTAGTGTGGCGGGTCGCCCGTGATCTGATTATCAACGATGAAGGCGAGAGCAGCGTCGTGGCGCCTGCTGCCTGTTCGAGGACCTGGGCGCCGGGTGGGTGCGGAAGGGCGTCGTGCGCGCTTTCGCCAGCGGGCGCTTTGAGCGCCAGGCGCAGTTGCCGCTCGAATGGACGGCTGATTGGCGCGCTGTCACCTCATTTGAGCAACTGCTTCCTTCAGCAACATCGGTCTCAATGATGGTCAGCCGGGCGGTGGCGACGATGTTGGTCCGTTCTCGCCTCCAATAGCAGTGAACGGGCTGAACGGAGTAACGACCGTCTCAGCAGGACTCAAGCATACGTGCGCGCTCCTGTCTGACGGGATGGTGCGATGCTGGGGATGGAATAATGCCCAGTCGGCTCGGCACTTGAACGCCAGCGGTGCGCCCCTGCCCGCCACCTTTCCACGTGCATCGTGTGACGCGCAACGCTCGCCATCATCAACAGAGACGTTGCGGCGCCATGCCGAGACGTTGCGGCGCCATGCCGAGACGTTGCGGTGTTCCGGTGAGACGTTGCGGTGTTCCGGTGAGACGTTGCGGTGCAACGTCTCTACCTGGAACCTCTCGCCTCTTGCCTCTTTACCGATACGCTGCCAGGTCGCGCTCTTCGATGGGGGGCATGTAGCGCGACATTTCGACCATCTTGAAGACCTTCTGATGGTGCGGGGTGACATTCATCGCGTACAGGGTGTAGCCGGATTTCTTTGCCGACACAACAAACTTGAGCAGAGCGGAAATGCCTGCTGAATTAATGAAAGACACATTCGCAAAATCGAGGACCGTGATCGGGCGCATCGCCGTCGCGGTTGCGATGGCTTCGATGGCGCTCGCCGACACTGCATCGACGCTATTTGTCATGATATGCAACACGGCAACATCGCCGAACTCTTCCCGGCGGATCACTTCGTTCATCTCATTCGTCATGGGCCTGGCTCCTCCGATAGAGACGTAGGGTCAATGTTGTGCCTGACTGTGACGAGTTCACTTCGCAATCATCAACAAGGGCGCTGATCAGGTACATGCCGAAGCCACGATGCATCCCCGCATCGAGATTCTGATCTTCGACGACTTTCCGGGAGAAATCGACCGTCTCGACACCGCCGCCTTCGTCGGTCACGTGGACCTCGAGTTTGTCGTTGTGCAGTGCGAAGACGACTTCGACCAGCTTACCGGGCTGGCGCTTATTGCCATGATCGATAGCATTATTTACTGCTTCGCTGACTGCCAGTTTCAGGTCCTCGACGCGCTCGGCGCTAAACCCTAATGCGCGCCCCACCTCGTCGGCGCTGGCGCGAACGACGCGCTCGAATATCGGCACGGATGGGATGTTGACAAGGACTTGCTGCATGGACACGTCGCTCCTCAACGTTCACGATGAACCGACCATGCCGACGCTGCGCTGCCGCATGGCGCGACGCGACGCAGGGGCGCTGGACTGTTCCTGACTTGCAAGATAGTCGTACCGCCGGAGATAGGCTTTGCCCAGCGAGGTATTGCCGATCTGCAGGTACGAAGCGCCCAGGTAGTACAGCGCCTGCACGTGGCGTGGATTGCGTCGCAGCACTTTTTCGAACAGCGGAATGGCGCGCGCCGGTTCCATCAACTCTTTGTAGCACAACCCGAGCATAAAGTTCGTTTCGACATCATCGGGCCAGAACTGGAGCACGCGCGCAAACTCTTTCGCCGCCAGGTCGTAGCGGTTGCGCCGCACATACATATAGCCGAGGTCGTAGCGCAGCGAGTGCGCATCCGGCGCAAGTTCCACCGCCTTGCGCCAGGCTGCCAGCGCCCACCCTTCACGACCCATCAGGTTGTACATGAACCCCAGCAGGTAGTGCGCCTGCGGATCGTTGGGGAGCAACTGCACGGCGCGCTCGAACGCCTTGACGGCGCCCGTGTGCTTGTTCATATCGTAGAGCAGCTTGCCCATGTTCAGGAACAACTGGCCGTTGGTCGGGTGCAGCCTGGCGCACTCAAAGAGGGTATCGTACGCCTCACGCATTTTGTTCTGCAACTTGAGAATGGTGCTGATGCGAATGCGCGAATCGACAAAATACTTATCCTGGGGCGGTATCTGAGCATACGCTTCGAGCGCCTCATCGAGCCGCCGCGCCCGCGCCAGCAGGTTGCCGAGCAGATAGCGCGCATAGTGTTCTTCCGGGCGCCACTGGAGCAATGCGCGGTAGATCCGTTCCGCTTCCTCCTCGTACCCTTGCTGCTTCAGATCGTGGCTGAGGCGATAGTACCACTGTGCGACTTCCTCTTCCGAGCGGTTGACCAGCACTTCATCCTGCAACTCTGGGGAGACGAAGGTCGGCTCGACGCGCAACGCCTCGGCGAAACAGCGTTGCGCCAGTTCGTGCGCGCCGTGGCTCTGGTGCATCAACCCCATGTAGTAGCGCGGCTCCGCCGCCTGCGGGCGCGCCTGACATGCCTGGTCGTAGTGAATATACGCCCGCCCGGCGTCGTCGAGCCGCTGATAGCAGCGCCCAAGCGAGAAGTGCGCTTCGTACAGGCGCGGGTTGTGCTCGATCGCTTCCTTGAATGCGGCAATCGCCCGATCAAGACGCCCCTGCGCTGCAAACGCCACTCCCAGGTTGTAGTGCGCTTCCGAGAGTTGTGGATCGGTCTGCACCGCTTCCAGGTATTCGCGCAGCGCCCCTTCCCAATCCTCCTGGTACGCCAGCGCATTGCCGATGTAGAGGTAGATGATTGCCCGTTCGCGATCATAAATCTGAGCGCGTTCTTCCCCTTCGATGTAGGCGGCAATCAGCGCCGCCTTGAAGTGCTCGATCGCATTGGCGTAGTCAGCGCGCAGGTAGGCGCGAATGCCCTGGCCGAACGCCGCTCCCAGGCGCGTCCCGGCCATGAATCGCTCGCTCCCGCTGAACGTATCCAGATCGAGCGGCATAAAATTGAGCGGTTCCGTCGAACTCATCGTCTACCTGTGCCCTTCACCGGTTGGCGTATATGCGTCGCTCCTGGTTGACGCTCTCTCTTATTCTACTACGAACCCCGGCACTATTGAAAGCGACTCAATTGCAGTTTAGTAGCGCCTTGGTCACATTTTTTCATGATCCCGGTACTCTTCGAGCGCCAGGCGGATCTGCGCATTCAACTCACGCGCCAGACCGCGCCCCAGATGACCCTGCGCAGCCTTGATGATCTCCGGCAACGCTTCGGTCCATGCAGTCACATTCGCGTCACCCGGATGCGGCAGGGTTCGCCATGCCTCCTCACCGCGCTCATCGCCCAACACATCGTGCATAATGCTGCGCAACTCTTTCGCCAGGCGTTCGTACCGCCGTCGCACCGCAACAATGGTGATGTCGTCGTCCTGCCCGGCATCGCTCCAGGTGCGCAGTTCGTGCAGCAGGCGCGCCACCAGCGCGCGCGGTTTCAATTCAGCGCCTTCGATCAACAGGCGCTCCAGCCGCTCGTACCCAAAATACTCGCCATCACGGTTCGTCGCTTCGACGACGCCGTCCGTGTACATGATCACCGTGCTGCCCGGCTCGATTTCGGTGCAGATCTCTTCATAGTCAGCATCGCCATCGACGCCGAGCGGCAACCCCGACAGTTCCAGTTCACTTACCCGTCCATTCAGCAGCAACGGATAATGATGCCCGGCGTTGGCAATCTGCACAATGCCGTGACGCAGGTCGAGCGCAGCGTAGAGCATGGTGATCATGCCCTGCGGAATGTCGGCGATGATCCCGCGGTTGACATCAGCCAGGGTGCTGCCGGGCATGGCGCCGCGTCGCGCCGCGTAGCGAAAGACGGTGCGCGCCACAGCCATGCGGAGCGCCGCTGGCAAACCTTTGCCGGAAACATCGCCGATCATGATGCCGTGGCGCGCATCACCGAGCGGCAAAAAATCGTACAGGTCGCCCCCCAGATCGCGCGCTGGCAGGGAAATGGCGTGGATTTCCCAACCGGGCAGGCGGGGCACCGCTTCGAGTAGCAACCCTTGTTGAATATCGCGCGCCAGGAGGAGTTCGCGTTCGATCTCCGCCTGGCGCCGCGCTTCTTCCGGGCTGATC
>DAOTWI010000469.1:0-2662 GCA_034436075.1 Roseiflexus sp. | reverse complement strand
GCGCTGGGGCGGGCGCTGGTTGAACCGGCGCCGCCCCCGGCATGCGGTACGCGCCTGCGATTCCGCCTGCGGCTACGACGATTGCAAACGACACCCACTGAAGCATGAGCGTCGATACGATCGGAATGCCGGTCAACCCTTCGATCGCATGCGCCGTGACCGCTGCGACCGCTGCGGTGATCAGCACCTGGAGACCCCAATCCGTCAGGCGGTTCGCCAGCCGCCATGCCAGCGCAAAGAAGCTGAACAGAAGGAACAGGTAACTGATGAGTCCCAGGATGCCCTTGTTGATGATTTCATCGAGGTACGCCTGGTGTGACCGATCCGGCGATGCCGTACGCGCCTCGAGGCTGGTCAGGGATGGGGGATAGAAAGGGTTGTACGCCACGAACATGGTTTCAGGACCCCACCCGACGATCGTGCGCAGCGGATCAGAGCGAATGAGCGCGGCAGCGCCGCCGGCTTTGTCATCGCCGAACCAGATCAACCAGCGCACCCGACCGGTGCCGGTCTCGACTTCGAGCAGGCGACCCATGCGACCAATGTACGGCACGTCGCGCAACTGCTGGAACACCGGCGCGTCAGAAAGGTTGAAGGCCGCCAGAAAGCCTGCCAGTGCAATCGCAAGCGCCACCTCGCCGATCAGCAACCCCCGCCAGAGACGCGCGCGCGCCGGGTTGTGCTGCTGCGCCCGGCGCAGCGCGAGAACCAGGAGCATCGTAAAGAACACAAACAGCGCCGCAAAGCCGCCGAGCCATGGTCCGCGACTCTGGGTGAAGAAGGTGGCGGCCAGCAGCAACGCTGCAATCGTGAACGCGCCAATGGCTTCGAGAATGAGACCCAGGCGCGACGGTCTGTCAGTACGTCGCGGGAGCAGGATGATCAGGGCATACCCGGATGTCATAAGCGCCACTGCGATGCCCAGCCAGAGGGGCCATTCGACGCCCGGACGACCCTCGAGCGGAACCACGCGCTGGTTCGGTCCCTGCCCCAGGGTGTACGCCATACCGAGGAAGACGACATACCCCAGCAGCAGAATGCCCGGAATGAACGCGCCGAAGGTCAGGCGTTCAGCGCGGTGCGGCGCCAGCGCAATGAGCAGAAACAACCCGCCGGCGACGACCAGCGCGCCAGGGTAGACCCACCAGTAGCGCAGATCGGCGGCGCGCACCACCGCGCCGAACATCATCGCGGCAAACACCAGCGCCAGCGCAGCCAGCGCCAGCACGACATACGCCGCTCCCCATCCCAGATCGATCGACGGACGGGAAGGAAGCGCATCGGCGCTCCGCGCCTGATGGACCGCGACGACCCCGCGGTAGAGCGCATAGGGCAGCGCCATCACCATATAAGCCGCCACGAAGATCGAGTTCCCCATGGTGGATGCCACGCGCGACACCACATCGCCGCGCCAGGGGAGCGGGTCGAGTTGCAGGTGTTGCACGAGACCGTAGCACGCGGCAATGAGACTGGCGAGGATCATGACCATCACCAGACGGTCGAGTTGCTCACGGCGACGGAGATAGAGCGCGATGAGCACGCCGAGGCCGATGTACGACAGGTTCGTGAAGGTTCCCTGCAGACGCTGGTACGACCCCCAGAAACTGACCGCCGGCGCGATCGAGACTGCCGTTGCCAGGAGAAAGACTGCTGCATAGATGATGGTCGGAAGCGCCAGCGGCACAGCAGCAATACGCCGATGCCAGGGCATTTCGGACGCGCCTTCGGCGGCGACGCGCCGGTTGGCAAACCGTTCAAGCGCGTCGATCAACGCAGCCGCCAGCATCACGATCACAATCGAGCGCAGCGTGGTCGCTTTGTCCGGCTCGAAGTGGCGCGCCGACAACAGATTGAAGTAGGTTGGTATCAGCAAGAGGGCAAGCAGCCAGCCGCCCTCGATCATGCGCTCGCACCAGGTTGAAACAGACGATCGTGACACCACGAATCCTCCTGCGACGAACGGTATCAGCGCCAGATCATGACGCGCACGCAACGCCAATGCGCAGCGGACTAGACTATGGATCGCGCTCGTCCCGCTGCTTATACGCACGGGCCCGCTTCAGCATATCGATGGCGCTCCGGAGACTATGCTCGCTCACCGGCGTCCCATCGAGCATGGCGGCGATCTCGTGCGCCCGTTGCGCATCGTCAAGACGCTCGACGACCGTTCGCGTGCGCCCGTCGCTGAACACCTTCGTAATCACAAAGTGTGCATCAGCAAATGCGGCAACCTGCGGCAGGTGCGTAATACAGACGACCTGATGGCAATCACTGATGCTCCAGAGTTTCTCGCCCACCACCTGACCGGCGCGACCGCCGACGCCGACGTCGATCTCGTCGAACACCAGGGTCGGAATATCATCAACACGCGAAAGGATCGACTTCAGCGTCAGCAGAAGGCGGGCGCTTTCGCCGCCAGATGCGATCCGCGCCAGCGGCTTGAGCGGCTCGCCAGGGTTGGGCGAGAGCAGAAACTCAATCGTATCGATGCCGGTGCGGTCGAACGCCCAGCGACGTTCAACGCCGTCGTCGACCAGCGGAACGCCATCAGGGTCTTCGGTGCGTTCCATGCTCACGGCAAAGCGCACGTGCGGCAGCGCAAGATCGCGCGCCGCTTGTTCCACCGCCTGCGCCAGGCGGTCGCCCGCTTCCCGGCGGCGGC
>DAOTWI010000468.1:0-1595 GCA_034436075.1 Roseiflexus sp. | reverse complement strand
CTCGCCAACCTCGTCCATTTCACGCAGTTTCGTTTCCATTGTCCCCGTATCATCTGCCCCGCCGCCCTCGGTGACGGTTGCGTGGAGCGACACCCTCAACGCCTGCGTGATCGATTTTGGCTTTATTGTCAACAATCGCTACTATGTGGCGATGGCGAGTACATCCGAGCCGCGGTTTGCTACATGCGTGCCTGCACCTATTTCTGAGGATAATTTCTCGAGAAAACTGGTGTGCAATCGGTTTCTCACGAATGGCACACGCGAAAACGGCAGCATCGTCGTGCTGGTCTACTGACGAAAGGAGAACGATGATGCACACCAGCATGCTTCGCAGGCTGGCAATCGTGCTCGTGGCGCTCGCGGTGCTCGGCGCGCTGCGGGCGGAACCGGCGGGCGGGCAGCGCTTCACGGTGACACCAGCAGCGATCAGCGGCATCAACTCCGTGGTCGCCAGCGGCGGCGGTTTGAGCAACGGCGGCGCGTTTACGCTGCACGGCACGTCCGGCCAGGCGGCGACAGGCGTCTCGAGCGGCGGAACCTACACGTTGAAGGCAGGGTTCTGGAACGGCGGCGCACAGCGGTCGTTGCATCTGCCGCTGGTCATTCGTTGAGGCGCGCCAGGCGCGCGACGACCTCGACGATCAGGCGATGCTCGACCTGCTTGATGCGTTCGTGGAGCGTTGCTTCGGTGTCGTCGGGAAAGATCGGAACCTCGACGCGCGCCAGCACGGGACCATCATCCACTGCCGGCGTGACACGGTGAATAGTGCACCCCGTGATTGGCAGCCCAAGGCGCAGCGCATCGGCGACGACGTGCGCGCCGCGCAGCGCCGGAATGACGATACCGCGCGAGGTGGTGAATGTGTCGCCGCTGTCGTCGGGGAGGAGCGCCGGGTGCTGGTTGATAACCCGGTTAGGAAAGCAGTCCAGGAACACCGGCGACAGCACACGCATAAAACCGGCAAGCACGATCAGATCAGGGGTGAACGCTGCCGTCACATCCGCCAGGCGGCGTTCCCATTCGGCGCGCGCAGCGGGATCGCGCGGGTGGTGCAACGGAACGAACGCCGCCGCAACGCGATGCTTCAGTGCGCGCTGCAACCCATAGGCGTCGGCGCGGTCGCTGACCACCAGGGCGATCTCGGCATTGCCGAGGTCGCCAGTCTGCTGCGCATCGAGCAGCGCCTGAAGGTTCGACCCGCTGCCGGAAACGAACACAGCGACGCGATAGGGGTGTGCCGGGACATTCATTGGAGTGCCTTTGCGCCAATGTCGCGGCGGTACTGCATGCCCGGAAAGGAAATCCGGTCTACCGCTGCATACGCGCGTTCCAGCGCCTCGCGCAGCGTGACGCCGACACCAGTGACGCCGAGCACCCGCCCGCCAGCCGTCGTCAACTGACCGTTCTTCCAGGCGGTTCCGGCGTGGAAGATCAGCACATGCGGGTCGGTGATCGACTCAATGCCGCTGATCGCATCGCCGCGGCGCGGCGTATCCGGGTACCCTTCCGCCGCCAGCACGACGCATGCCGCCGCGTTGCCTGTCCAGTGCAGCAGATCGCTGGACAGGGCGCAATGCCCGGCGCACGCCGCAAG
>DAOTWI010000467.1:0-5980 GCA_034436075.1 Roseiflexus sp. | reverse complement strand
CGGTGAGCGCCAGCGGCACCGGCGCGAGACGCGGGCGGACGCGCAGCAGGATGCCTGCCAGCCCAAGTCCCAGGCTGACAATCGGCGTCGCCGCCGGTTCGAAGCCGGGGATGCGCGGGATAGCGTCTGGCGCACGGTCATTATCGCTCACGGCAGGTGAACCCTTCGGATCGACGAGACACAACTGGCGGGGGTCAACCTTCCTCATCGATCAAGCCCGGCAACAGACGCACCACAATCTGCCCGGCAGCCACATCGAGGCGTTCGACCACCTCATGAATCATCGGCAGCAGCGTATCAGAGCGACCGCGCCGTTCGACGACGATCACATCGTTGGCGCCGGTTTGCAGCACCTCGCGCACGATGCCGATCTCGGCGCCGCTGCTCTCGATAACCCGCAAACCATACAGTTGATGAATGAAGTACTCATCGGCATCGAGCGGCGCGGCATCGCTTTCACGGATGGTCACCGCTGCGCCGCGCAGCGCCTCAGCCGCCGTCCGGTCGGTTACGCCGCCCAGGGTCAGGATCAGCACCCCCGCCTTCGGCTCGTGAACGCGCTGCAAGGTGAAAGGACGGCGCTCGTCGCCGAGGAACACCATCTGCACATGACGGCGGAGGTGATCGACGCGATTGGTCACCGACCGGACCTTCACCTCGCCGCGCAGCCCAAACGCATCGATCACCGTGCCAATCAGCAGCACCTCATCAGCAGACGGACGATCTTCCATTGCCCTATTCGATATCGACGTGGACGCGCTTATTCCGCCGCGCCGCCGCCACGCTCATCAGGTCGCGGATGGCTTTGGCGACCCGCCCGCTGCGCCCAATGACCTTGCCGGTTTCGTCTGGCGCGACGGTCAACTGATACGTTACGGTGTAGCGACCGGTGCGCTCCTTAATTGTCACCGCTTCCGGGTGATCGACGAGGCTGGTCGCCAGGTATTCCAGCAGCGCCTTCATGCGATTGACCCTTCAACTGGCGTGGCTGGCGCGGCTGGCGTGGGTTTGCCATCGGCATCGAGAACGCCGACCTGTTTCAGCAGGCGCACGACAGTATCCGACGGTTGAGCGCCGACTCCGAGCCAGTAGCGCACGCGATCCGCTTTGACATGCAATTCTTTCGGCTGGCGCACCGGGTTGTAATGCCCGACAATTTCGATGAACCTGCCGTCGCGCGGCGAGCGCGAATCGGCGACAACCAGACGATAACTCGGCTTTTTGGTTTTGCCCATGCGACGAAGACGAATGGTAACCATTGCGCTGATTCTTCCTCCACTCCTGGTGACTAACGCAGCCGGCGCATCAACTCGCGCGGGTCGATGCCGCCTTTGCCGCCCATACGTTTCATCATCCGCTGCATCTGGCGGAACTGATTGACCAGTTGCGTGACTTCCTGCACCTGGGTGCCGCTGCCACGCGCGATACGCTCCTTGCGCCGACCCTTGATCAGATCCGGGTTACGGCGCTCTTCCTTCGTCATCGAGAAGATGATCGCCTCGATCTTCTTCAGGTCCTTTTCGGTAATGAGTTCCTCGCGCGCCAGTTTATCGAGCCCTGGAATCATGCCGAGAATCTGCTGGAACGGACCGAGTTTGCGCATTTGCTGCATCGAAACCAGGAAGTCCTCGAAATCGAACGACCCCTTGACCAGTTTCTTCTGCATCTTGCGCGCCTGCTCTTCATCATAGATCGCCTCGGCGCGCTCGATCAGCGACAGCACATCCCCCATCCCCAGGATGCGCGACGCCAGCCGGTCCGGGTGAAACGGCTCGATGGTGCTGGCTTCGACTTTCTCGCCCGACCCCAGGAACTTGATCGGCACGCCGGTGACGGCGCGCACCGACAGCGCGGCGCCGCCGCGCGCATCGCCATCGATCTTGGTGAAGATAATGCCGGTCAACCCCACGCGGCGGTTGAACTCTTCAGCGACGCGCACCGCCTCCTGACCGATCATCGCATCGACGACCAGCAGGCGCTCCGTTGGTTCGACTGCGGCGTTGATCTCCTCGAGTTCCGCCATCAACGGCTCATCGATCTGGAGCCGCCCCGCAGTGTCGATAATGACGTGCGTGATGCTCTCGTCGCGCGCGCGGCGCATAGCATTGCGCACAATCTCCGGCGGACGGACCTGGGTTCCTTCCGAATGCACCGGAATGCCAAGTTGCCGCCCCAGCGACTCGAGTTGCGTAATGGCTGCCGGACGATAGATGTCGGCGGCGACCAGCAGCGGACGTTTGCCCTTCTTGCGCAGCCAGAGCGCCAGTTTGGCGGCAGTCGTCGTTTTACCGGAACCCTGCAAGCCGATCAACATGATCGTCGTTGGTCCCGGACGCGCTTCGGCGAGCGGCACATTCGCCTGACCGAGCAGGTCGATCAATTCCTGGTGAACGATCTTGATGACCTGCTGCGCGGGCGTCAGGCTCTTGGTGACTTCTTCGCCGACCGCCTTCTCCGTCACGCGCGCGACGAATTCGCGCACCACTTTGAGATTGACGTCGGCTTCGAGCAGCGCGATGCGCACCTGTTTCATCGCCTCGCGCACGTCGTCTTCGGTCAGTTTGCCTTTGCCGCCGAGTTTCTGGAAGACCGCCTGCAACCGGTCGGAGAGACTCTCAAACATGGCGCCACTCGCACTTCACGCAAAAAAGCGGCGCTTCACCGCTCTAACTTGCACATTGTAGTCAGAATCCGCTGCTGCGTCAAATCATCCGTACAGCGCCGCCAGGATGCGCGTCGTGATCAGTTGCTGCACGATTCCTGCCAGCAAAAACAGCGGCAAAATCACGAACAGCCACACTTTACCGAACTGCGCCAGCGACCAGAGGATATTCTGCCCGACGGTGAATCCTTTCGGCGGCGCCATCACGGCGGCGCCGATGCGGATGCCAAGCGCCGCACCGAGGATGGCGGCGGGCAGTTCGATGATGCCATGCGGCAGCACATAGCCGATCACAAACTGGAGCGGGCTATCGGGTCCCAGCGCCAGCCAATCGCCGCCGCCCGCCATGAGCGCCCCGGCGACGTACCCGATGCCGCCGAAGGCGAAGAACGGCACCATCAGCGAGAAGATGCCAAAGGTGAAGGTTGCCAACAGCGCCGTGATCAGCAGGCGCGCGCTGTTGGCAATGCCGGTGAAGATGCCGAGCGCCAGGTTTGGTTCAGGCATTACGCCGACGCGCCCTGGCGACTGCCCGATCCGGTCGAAGAAACCGCCGAGGAGCGGTCCGCACAACGCGCCAGCCACTGCCGCCAGCAATGCCACCAGCAGCGGCAACCGATAGTCGCGCAGCAGCGCGGGCAGGTCGTGCAGGTAAAACCGGCGCAGCGCGAACGGCGCTCCGGCGTATGCCTCCGGCGGCGTGCCCGCCGGGTGATACTCGCGCACAAACGTCATGAACGTCCGCGCAATATGGCGCAGGTTCAGTTGTTCGTGCTCGCGCGACAGGATTTCCTCGCGGTTGAACGCCCCCATGCCAGTGCGGGTCAACACTGCGGCAATCACGAGCAGGAGCACAACCGCCAACCAGAGCACGTCCCAGCGACGCGCGATAATCAGCAACGCTTCGAGCTGAATCGTCGCCGCCGTCGGCAGCAGCACGAAGCTGGCAAGCAGGTTGGCGGCGCGAATGCTCGTCGTGTGGCTGGAAATAATCACAGCCCCAGCGACCATTACCACCGACTTCACCAGGATCAGGAGCAACACCACAACCAGATACTCAAAGGTGAGACCGTCGAAGAACAGGTCTGGTTCACGCACCCGCAGCGAGATGCCAAAGATCGTCATCGCCAGCAGCGACGACATGAGCGGCGGAATGAGCGCGGACAGGAGTTTCCCCAGGTAGAGCGCATTATCGGAAAGCGGCATTGCCAGGAGCGCTTCCAGGCTGTTGCGCTCCCGCTCGCCGACGAACGACTCAAGCGCCGTGATCAGCGAAAACGATGCGGGAATGAAGCCGACCAGCAGCATGGCGAAGGGGATCAGGCGAACGACCGACCCGCGGTCGCCAACGAACTCGATTGCCACGCTCGATGCCGCGATCAATAACTGCGGCAGCACAAACGTCAGAATGAAGATCGGCACAAGAATGCGCCAGTCGGTCAATGTATCATTGACCTCACGGCGAACAATGATGCGAATCGCGCTTGCTCCCGACATACGTTCAACCTCCGCATCCTCTGCGACCTTTAATGACATCAAATATCAATCAACCTTCAACCTTCAACCTTCAACCTTCAACCTTCAACCTTCAACCTTCAACCTTCAACCTTCAACCTTCAACGTCAACCGGCGCGCCATTGTACCCGGCGGGTTGATCCACGAAGGGCGCCGATGCGACACGCCCGTTGCCGGCGACGATTTCGAGATAGACATCTTCCAGGCGGCGCGGCAGTTCATTGAGCGCAACGATTGGGATCCCGGCATCCGCCAGCCGCGCGACGATCTGTGGGTTGACGTGTCGCGCATCGTCGGTGTGGTAATACACACGTTCGCCGTCGATGCGCTCGATCGGCGCCAACCCATCGAGTAGGGTGACGGCGCGCTGCGCAGGAACGCCCAGACGAAGCTCCCAGCGCGGCGCCCCCAAAAACTGGCGCGTCAATTGAGCAAAGGTTCCTTCAGCAACAATCGAACCGTTGCGGATGATCACGATCCGGTCGGCAAGTTCCTCAGCTTCGGTCAGATTATGCGTCGTGAGCAGAATAGTGCGCCGCGCGGCGCGCAGTTCCAGCATCGCGTCGCGCACCTGGCGAGCGCTGTGCGGGTCCATCGCCGTCGTCGGCTCGTCCAGGTAGAGCACCGGCGGATCGTGGATGAGCGCCCGAATCAGGGCAACCTTCTGCTTCATGCCCTTCGAGAAACTATCAAGGCGCTTGTCGCGCGCCTCCCACAGCCCGAACTGGCGCAGCAACTGTTCGGCGCGGCGCGCGCTGTCGCTGGCGGACATGCCCTGCAACGCGCCGAAGAAGCCGAGGTACTCCTGCGGGCGCATGCGCAAATAGAGACCGGGGAACTCGGTCAGCAACCCGACGACCCGGCGCACCTCGCGTGCCTGCTCCACAACATCGTACCCTGCCACCCGCGCATATCCCTCGGATGGGCGCAGGATCGCGCCTAGCATACGAACCGTCGTCGTTTTGCCAGCGCCGTTTGGTCCCAGCAGCGCAACGACTTCACCCGGATCAACCGTGAGCGTCACACCGCGCACGGCGTAGAACGCGCCAAAGACTTTGTGCAGATTGCAGGCTTCGATCATATCAGATGCGGGCTAAAACCCGGATAGAGCATGATGATGCGGCATCGCGTGCGGCGCCCGGCGGATGCAGCCTGCCGTCTGGCGCACCGGCGATGACTCTACCCTAAGTATACCAGCCTGCGCGCGCGATCGGCAGGCGTCGATGATTGCAATATCGAAGCAACCTTGTAACAACGCAGTGTGGTATAATGCGCGCCAGCAGAGGGATGAACATAACATGACCATTCCGGCGTCAAGTCGGTAGAGTTTCAGGAAGAGGATCGCGTGGGGTTCAACCCGCTCAATTCGTTTTTCGGCGCGCTCAGCCGCGATCTCGGCATCGATCTCGGCACCGCCAACACCCTGGTTCACGTGCGTGGCAAGGGGATCGTGATCAGCGAACCATCCGTCGTTGCCATCGACAAGAAAACCAAAGAAGTCAAAGCTGTCGGCGCTGAAGCCAAGGCGATGGTCGGCAAAACGCCCGCCAATATCATCGCCGTGCGCCCCTTGAAGGACGGGGTGATCGCCGATTTCGAGGTCGTCGAAAAGATGCTGAAGTACTTCATCAGCAAGGCGCACGACCGTTCGCTCGGCATTGTGTCGCCGCGCCCTCGCGTGGTCGTCGGGGTGCCGTCGGGCGTGACGCAGGTTGAGATGCGCGCAGCGCGCGATGCGGCGCTCAACGCCAACGCGCGCGAGGCGTATGTCGTCGAGGAGCCGATGGCGGCGGCCATCGGCGC
>DAOTWI010000466.1:0-1678 GCA_034436075.1 Roseiflexus sp. | reverse complement strand
GGGCGCCCCGCGGTGGGCGCGCCGCTGGCGCGCCCCTACCCGCCTTGCGCCTACGGCTGCACCACCGCCACCTCGAAATGCATGCCGTCGAGCCGGGGAAAATGCCCGCCCCAGTAGAACCCGAAATGCCGGGCAATCGCGGCAAGTTCACGCACCGACCCGTGCTGCCCGACCAGTGCGGGAACAGCGTTCAGCCCGTTGAGGTTGGTCGCCGGGTCGTAGTTGATGTCGAACGCTGTGCCGAATGCGTGGTTGCTCAGGCTGTTGGCGGTATCGTCCTTGTGACCGCGGATGAAGCGCGGGCTGTACGCCCCATTCCAGATGATCACGCGGTCGAGCAACCCTGCCTCTTCCCACGCCTTCCACAGCCGCAGCAACTGGTTGACCGCCAGACGATGCCAGCGGATCGCGCCGTTGGCAGGCGCGCCGCGAATGGCACGCCCGATAAGCTGCGGTATCTGGACGGTCACGATATTCTCCTGCTCCCAAGACCCCAGAATGCGGATGCCGTCCCGGTCGCGGCTCGGATCGGGCGTGAACTCGTAGACGCCGAAGAGCGCCTGGCGCTGCGCAGCCGTCACAAGCGGCTTGAACTCAGGCGGCGGGGGCCAGTCCGGACTGCTGCGGTCGCCAGGCGGCATGAGGAAGCCGCCAACCGGCGCCGTCACCGTGCGGGTCACAGCAGGTTCGACAACCGGCGGCGGCGTGGATGGCTTTGGTTGCCACTGTTCGACCTGCGGCGGCCGCGCCAGCTGGCTCTGGCGTTTGATCGGTCCATTGCCGATGCGGTAGAGGGTATCGAGCGCGAAGATCTGGATGGCAAGCATCGTTCCCTGGAACGTCTTCTGGCAGACATCAGTCAACGGCGCGCCGATGCGAGCGGCAACCGCCGCCTGATGGAAGGGGGATGACGGGTCATACGGTACGCCGCTCGCTTTGTACGTTTCAGCCCACAGATGCTGGTGCAACGGACCGGGCGGCGTTTCGCTCAACCGGCGCACATCGTTCCAGTTGGTCTTCGTTTCGGGGTTGGCGACGAGGGTGTACAGCGTATCGCCGCAGAAGACCTGCATCGAATACTGCTGCCCTTCGACCGTGATGCGATAACTGCCGCTCAGCGGCGGACCCAGTTGCTGTTCCGCCGCCAGGCGATGGAATGCCCATCCCGGATTGAACTGCGTGTTGCTGTTCTTCGACTTGCTCACAGCGATTCCTGCTGTGAATCCTGATTTCAGTAGTTCAAAGGCGAGTGTATCGGGCGCCGGAAAGTTGCCAGCGATCAGGGCGCTGAGGGTCTGCACCTCAGCCCATTTTTCTCCTTCGTTGAACGCCGTGTCGCGCGCAAAATGCTGGTAGTTGTACTGGCGTCCATTGACTGTCAGCCAGGCGGATCGCGGCGAACTCGGCGCAATTGGTGCGCCAAAGCCGTGCTTTGCGGCATGCAGATGAAACGCGGCGCCGGTGTTGAATCCGCCAGCCCGCCCTGCGGCTTCGTTCTGCAGGAACAGCCAGAGCGCCCGCTGGCGTTCCGGCGTGTCGTCGAGCGTCAGCAGCCCGAGCAGCGCCGATGGCGGCGCTGCCGGCATCGGCGGCAACCTGAAGGGCGTGAGTGTTCCATAGGCGACGCCAGCCCGCGGCGGAGACCAGGAGAGCAGCGCCGCCTCAGCCAGCAGATCGT
>DAOTWI010000465.1:0-6988 GCA_034436075.1 Roseiflexus sp. | reverse complement strand
CGAGCGCGGTCAGCAGCGCGACGACGAACGCCAGCGCGCGCGCCGCACCCGGCAGGCGGGTCGTGAGGGTCATATGTAAACCTCCTGTGAGATAACCAGGGGGCGGAGAGACGTTGCATGCAACGTCTCTCCGCCCCCATAGATCTCATGCAACGTCTCGTTCCGAATGGTTGGGGTTCATCTCGAACGCTACGGCGCCGGACAGACATTATCGTTCAGGTCGAGCGTGAGCGGCACGCCGATGACGCCGCCGAGACTGCGCCCGGCACTGACCTGCACCGTGACCTCACGGGTCACATCGGGTCCGCGCACCAGCAGTTCGTACTTATCGCGCGAGATATTATCCTGCGGCGCGCGGTAGCCGAGCCAGGCGCGCAGCGTGTACTGACCCGGCGGGACGTTGGTGAACGCATACGACAGTTTGCGCGTCACCGGGTCGGCGGTAATCCAGGCTTCGCGCACATTGTTGTTGGCATCGGTGAGCGTCACCTGGCCGACGATGCGATCCGTCAGTTGCGGGCGCAAGTCGGTCGGCACCTCGGATGCCGCCATCGAGTCGCGCAGTTCGCCCTGGGACGGCGTGCAGTCGCCCTGGATCGCCGACACCTGAATGTCGTCGAAGATCTGCTGCAACTCCTCGGATCGGTCAGCGCGCTTGACGTAGTCCGGCTGGCTGGCGACGAGGTTGAGACCGGTCGCCTCGAACGTGCCGCTCAACGCCACCACATAGACCGAACCGTCGCTGGGGCGAATGTAGGCTTCCTTGAGCGCCTGCGCCTCCGCGACCATCGCATTGAGCGGTCGCAGGCTGCCGTCCGGCAACGGATCGCCCATCTGGCAGCCGACGTTCTCAGCGCCGAGTTCGCATCCTGTGCCGAAGTTATTCTGCATACCGTTGCGCAACACATTCGCCACACCGTCGGTCACGAAGATGACCACGCGGCGATAGCGCATCCCGTTCGGCGCGCGTTCCGGCGCGTTGGCGAACACCTGGCTGGCGCGGGCGAACGCCACGGCGCTCGGCGTGGCGCCTGCCGTCATATACTGATCGCCATCCACCATGCCCGCGTTGGTGATCGCCGCTTCCAGCGTCGCGCGGTCGTTCGTCCAGCCAGCGGGCAGCACTTCGGTCAGATCATCCAATGCACGCTGATTGTTGCCGACAGCGCCGCTGGTATTGACATAGTTCCCCAGACGCCCGCTGAAGGTCACGAGTCGCACCGTGTCAAACGGTCGGAGGCCGCTCCGCCGATCTTGATCGATTTGAGCCACGAACGAACGCAGCACCTGCTTTGCGGTATAGATACGGCGTTCCTGCGCGTTGGGCCATGCCGTCTGGACCGACACACATCCCTGGCTCGGCTGCGTGCAGTAGACCGTCTGGCCATTCTGAACCCCGCGCCCATCGAACGTCCATGACATCGAACCGGAAACGTCGAGGATCAGCAGGAACTGCACCGGGCGGTTGAGGTCCGGGTAGGTGCGGTAGCGCGGCACATACGTAACGCCGCCGCCGACGGTGAAGTTATTGGTTGGCGGCGCGCCGGTGACCAGATTGGCGCACTGCCCGCCTTCGCGGACGTATGCCAGCTCCATCCAGGGACCGTCGGGCGCGCGTCCATCGGTATCCATCCCGTAGTTGATCAGCAGGAAGGCGCCGAAGCGCTCGATGTAATAGGTTGGATTGGAGAAATTGCCATTATCGAAGCGATACATCGGCAGCGTCATCAGCGTGCGATTGCGCTTCAGCGTTTCAAGCTGATTGACCACCTGCGTGCTGTAGGGATTGCTGCCAAAGGCATTGCCGTACACCCAATCCGCCGCGTTGATCGTATTCGGCTCGTAGGGATAGGAGTCGGGGCGGGTAGGACCGTCGGACCCGCCGGCAATTTCGGGCCACGGCGCCTCGGCGTACCCCTGGCTATACGTGCCGTCGCCGGTCAGCATCTCCGCCAGCGCATTGGCGTTGCCGGAAGGAGTCGTGCTGCGCCAGCGCAACAGGCTGAACCCGCCGTTCGGATTGAGTTCGGTGCGCAGGTAGAGGCGCTGATAGCGCAACTGAGCGTAGGTTTCGTCCTCGTAGAAGCCGTCGTAGTTGACAAACCCTTGCTCATCGAACATCGGTTGCCCGCCAACCGTCGTGCGCACACCGATCGGATAGTAGCCGGTTGTGCATGCGCCGACGCTGGAAAATGCCGTTGCGCCGACTGGCAGGGTGCTCTGCCCGAAGAGGCGGGCAAAGTAGGTATCGACATCGCCTTTGAGATCGATCTGGATGTACTTCACACCCTGCGGACGCTGCGAGCCGCATGCGCCGACGCGACTGCATCCCCCTGGAATAGGCGCACCATCGCTTCCCAGATACAGCGCCTCGAATGCGCGGTCGCCGGGTTGCGGCGACTCGCCAGGCGCTGTCACCGGGATGCCATTTGATCGGAGCGATTCGTAGATCGCGCGAGCGACATCAACATCGCGCCCGCCGCTGATCAGGCGGTTCATGCCGGCCAGCGACGCCGCGTTGACGCCTCGCACGATGTTCCGCTGCTCGGCGTAGGTCACGCCGAGGTCGACAGCCAGAGCAGCGATGCCAACCAGCAACGCCAGAATACCGGCGAGCAGGACGACGTTCTGCCCTTCTGTCCTGTGGTGAAGCAACCGCTTTTTCATACCGCCACCTCTTGTTTCTGTCTTGAGTTGTTCTGGTAGATCGTTACGACCATCGTGCATGCGGCGCCGGATTTGGCGCGCGGTCGGTATCGGTTTGGGCGCCTGGCGGAGTCCTTCCGCTCCGCCAGGCAGGGTGTTCTTACGTTCCGGTGTCCGGTGTGCGCGACGGTGTCAGCGTCGGCGTTCTGGTCGGCGTATTCGTCGGCGTCAGCGACGGCGTTGGCGTATTGGTGCGCGTCGGCGTGAACGTCGGCGTCCTGGTTGGCGTATTCGTCGCCGGCGGCGTATTCGTCGGCGTATTGGTGCGCGTCGGCGTATTCGACGGCGTCGGCGTATTGGTCGGTGTAATCGGCGTCGGCGTATTGGTGCGCGTCGGCGTATTGGTGCGCGTCGGCGTCAGCGTGCGCGTTGCGGTGGCTGGCGGCGAGCCGCTCGAATAGAGCCGTTGCACCGGAATAACCTGCTTCGCCTGGTTCGCGTGCTCCCACGAGAGGATCGCGCGCTGATTGCCGTTCCACTCGAAGTACTCGACCTCAATGCTGACGCGCTGGCAGGCGGTCAGGGTGATGCGCCCATTGTTCTCGCTATTCTTTGTGCGCCAGTCGTTGATGATCTGGACGCCATTGACCCACACCCGCACACCGTCATCGGTCGCGGCATAGAAGGTGTACTCGCCGCTGAACAACGGCTCGACCTGCCCCGTCCAGCGGACGGAGAAGAAGTTGTTGCCAACGCCAGCGATCGGCGATGTGTCGCTGCTCGCCATATTGATATTCTCGAAGCGACTGGCGACCGGCGCGCCCGGGAAGAAGTTGGTCGTGCCAACACTGCCGCCCGCCGTGTAGACGAAGTAATCGCCGCGCAGACCGTTACCCGTGCCGCCAGCGCACGGCGTCGCCGTTGGCGTGAAGGTTGGCGTGCGCGTCGGCGTATTCGTCGCCGTCGGCGTATTCGTCGCCGTCGGCGTATTGGTGCGCGTCGGCGTTCTGGTTGGCGTGCTCGTATTGGTTGGCGTGTTCGTCGTCGTCGGCGACGCCGTATTGGTCGGCGTGCGCGTCGGCGTATTCGTCGCCGTCGGCGATGGCGTATTGGTTGGCGTATTGGTTGGCGTATTGGTCTGCACGACTGGCGTGTTGGTCGGCGCGCCCGGCGAGACAAACCCGGCGCGCAACGGCATCACAAAGCGCGAACTGAGCGGCACCTTGTCGCCGAACGCTGGCGTGAAACCAAAAACGGTATTGTAGTCGGACCGCACCACGACAAAGACGTAACACTGGCGGTTCGGGTCTGCCAGGTTGGCGCAGGGCGTGGTATCAATATCGGCAACCAGGTCGTTGGCACGGTTACCATCAGCGTCCTCCGCTCCCAGCGGGTTGCCGTTGAAGGGGAAGACGTCCTCAACCGCCTGCACCAGGATGTAGCGGTCGATCAATTTCACATACCCGGAGGGCTGCGTTCCTTCCGGAATCAGCCCGGTCACCGGGTCGCCGATGGCGCGCCCATCGCCGTTCTGGTCGAGGAAGTACTGAAAATGATCGAGCACGCCGTCGCCGTTTCTGTCTTCAGCGTCGGGAATGGCGTCGCTGTTCAGGTCGTACATGTTGACGAAGTTGATGCCGCCGGTTGTGCCCGCTTCCTGGCGCACCCGCATGCGGATCATGTCATAGTCGAGATCGACAACTCCGTTGGGTTGAACGACCAGGTAGCGGCTGCCATAGGTGGCGCCCTCCTGCGCTGCGGTGGTCAACCCCTGCATGTTGAAGAAGAGCAGGCCAATATCGACCGCAGCCGCCAGCAGCAGCAGGATAAGCGTCGAGGCGATTACAAACTCGACGAGCGCCTGTCCGGGTTGAAATCGTCGTGCCATAGCGGTTCTCCCTCGCCTGTCAGTCTAGCGGCTACGGTTGCGGTTCCGTACAGGCAATGCCATTAGAGAAATTAGGGTTGTTGCCCAAACTTTCGATCGTGCGCTGCGCCGTCACCTTAATACGCATCGTGCCATTGTCGCCCAACATCGTATTAATAAAACTGACGAGCGGCGTCAGCGGCTCGATCACATAGTCGATCCGCACCTCAATCGTTCCCCCAAGGCGTCGTGGATTGGGGTCGAGCGTGTTTGGATAGAGTATCGTCACCTGATTGACATCAACCGGGAAGAAACCGGTCGAGTCGTTCGTCACTTCGATAATGCGCTGGACGCAGGGGTCCTCCAGCCAGCGCGCATCGCCCTGACCACGCAGCGCCAGCCGCGACTGGTAGGGCGGCAGTTGTGACGCGACTTCCGCTCCCGCGCGCGCGGCGCTGAAGAGCGTCGAATAGCCCCAGATGTAGTAGCCGAGATCGACGATCGCAAACAAAAGTGCGAACAGGATCGGCGCAATCAGCGCCATCTCAACCAGCGATTGACCTGTTGAGCGCCTGGGCATGCTGAGTCCCTTCCGGTCTACATCCTCTGATGGCATTATAGAAGGCAGGGAGGGTGCGCTCAATAGTCCGTTAGTCCTGAGACAGATCGAAGATTACAGTTTGATGACGAAAGGTGAGAGGCGAGAGGCGAGAGGCGAGAGGCGAGAGGCGAGAGGTGAGAGGCGAGAGGTGAGAGGTGAGAGGTTGGAGGTTGAAGGTTGGAGGTTGGAGGTTGAAGGTTGAAGGTTGAAGGTTGAAGGTTGAAGGTTGAAGATGTTCAACCTGCCTTGAGAAAGGCGCGAACGGTGTGCGCGACATTCGATATGCGCGCACAACCTTCCCGCCTTCAACGTTCAGGGATCACATACCACCGTTCGATATTCCACAGATAAGTGGGCGTCGCCAGGTTGATCGGACCATCCAGCGTTGTGATGCGTGAACTGCACGCCACCGGCAGCCGATCCGCCCACAGGAACAGATAGGGGCGCAGCAGCGCCACCCGTTCCTGCGCGCGCCGGATCGCCTGCGCCCGTTCGGTCAGATCGTACACCTGCCGCGCGACGCTCGCCTGAGTGTCGTACATCGGGTCGCTGAACCCGACAATGTTCAATGCCGGGCGCGCGTCCGCCACTCCCTGATTGATCTGGCTCGAATGAAACAGCGCAAAATCGTCCGGGTCGTAGAAGGCGTAGTCGCCAAAATCCGGGTCGGCGACGCCATTGATCCAGCTGCCGAGGAGCAGGTCGAAATCGTAGGGCGGCGCGTATTTCGAGCGAATAACCGTCGCGAAGTCGGCGGGTTGCACCACAATGTCCATCCCGATCTGTTCGGCGGCGCCGGCAATCAGTTCCGCGGCGCGCACCCGGCGCGGATCGTCGGCGCGCACGAAGAGTTGCGCGGTCAGCGTCACACCCTCCTTTTGCCGCACGACGCCATCGGGCGGGAAGCGCCACCCTGCCTCATCGAGCAGCGCGCGCGCCCGTTCCAGGTCTACGGTCATGGTTGGCGGCGGCGTCAGGTCCGCCCAGGAACCAGACGCGGCGCTGCTGCCGATGATCATACCCCGCCCATTGGTCGCTTCCTGCACAATGCGCGGCAGATCGATAGTGAGCGCCAGCGCCTCGCGCAGCCGCGGATCGCTGAAGATGCGGTTGGAGCGCAGGTTGAAGGCGAGAAAATAGTAGCCATTTTCAATATAAGCGCCGGTCTGGAGCATTGGCGCTGTCTCCGTGATGGCGCGCCCTTCGTCCCAGGGCAGTTCCGCCAGCAATAATCGCCCATCCTGGAGCGCGGACGCCGCCACCCGCGCATCGGGCGCCACCACGAACACCACCCGGTCGAGCAATGGCGCACCGCGATAGAACGCCTGGTTCGTCGCCAGCGTGATCGCCACGCCCGGCTCGCGCTGCTCCAGACGGAACGGACCGCTGCCGACCGGTGCATCCCATGCATTGAAATCCACCAGACTGCTGCCGCTCAATGCGTGGCGCGGCAGCACCGGCACAGCCAACAGACTAAAGATCGGCGCGTACCGCTCGTCGAGACGCACAACCACGGTAGTGGCTGCGGGCGCTGTGACTTCCGTGATGCGCCGCAACCCGGCGAGCAGGGCGGTTTCCGGCGCCAGTGCACGCAACGCATCGAGGGTAAAGAGCACATCATCAGCCGTCACCGGTCGCCCATCGTGCCAGACGGCGTCAGTGCGCAGCGTGAATGTGATCACCCGCCCATCAGCGGATGCCGTCCAGCCGGTCGCCAGGTCTGGCTGGGGCGCGAGCGTGCCGTCCAGGCGGGTCAGACCGGTATAGAGCAGCGCGATGACCTGTTCCTCGCCGCGGGTGCGCGGATGCCAGGGACGCAGTTCGGCAATGTCGGCAGCCAGCCGGATCGTGAGGTTGCCGCCGCGCGGGAGCGC
>DAOTWI010000464.1:0-8512 GCA_034436075.1 Roseiflexus sp. | reverse complement strand
AGCCTCCGGTGCGACTGCGGCGCCGCAGCCCGTGGTGACCGCCGTCGGTCCAACGGTCACGCCGATTCCGCTCCCGCAGGGCGAAACTATTGAGGGTTTCGCTCCGCTGATGAGCAACCCCTCCGAACCGATCAAAATTGTCTACTGGTGGGGCAATGATTACGAACCGGCGTTGCAATTCACCAACGATGTGATTGCGCGCTTTTCTACTGCCTACCCGAACGTCATGATCGAGCCGGTGGCGGGGCAGGATTGCGATGCGTTCATCACCGCTGCCGCCGCTGGGACGCCGCCCGATCTGTTCCACACCTGGGATTGCGTCGAACGGATGGGGGCATGGGCGCGCCGGAATGTCATTATTCCACTCGATGACTACATCGCCCAGAGCAAGTTTCCGCTCGATGACTACGCCCCCGGCATTATGGACACCTGCCGTATGGATGGCAAGATCTGGGGGATGGTTGACTCGGCGGGGGTGTTTCTGCTCTGGACGCGACCGCCCTACTTTTCCGAGATTGGGAAACCTGCCGATGCCATGCCGCAGGACACCGACGAGATGTGGCAGTGGGCGAAGGACCTCACCAAAACAAGCGCCGATGGTTCCATCGAGCGCATCGGTATGCGCCTGCCAAACTGGTTGTGGGAGTATTTTGCCTGGATTGCCAACTTCGGCGGTGAAATCTGGGATGTGAACGCCGAACAGCCCACCCCCGACCACCCCGGCGTCCTGGCGGCGCTGAACGACCTGGTCGCACAGGTGAAGCAGTACGGCGCCGACAACCTGCTCCGCTGGTCGTCGGGTCTGGGCGCTGGCGAAGGAGCGCAGAATCCGTGGCTGGCGGGCAATGCGGTGATGCAGGTCAGCGGCGACTGGACGGGGCAGTCGATCTTTGATTTCTTCCCCGACTGGAAGTATGGCGAGCAGTACAATGCTGCTGCGCCGCCGCCAGCGCCAGCCGGCAAACGTGCCGGTGAAAGCGCGATCGCCTGGTGGTCGTGGCCCTGGGTGATTCCGGCGGGCACGAAACGCCCGGACTGGTCGTGGGAAGTGCTGCGCTACTATCTCTCGACCGAGTATCAGATCGCAGTGCGCTCCAAGTTCAAGGAGATGCCGGTGCGCAAGAGCATGATCAATGATGAGCGCCTGGGGCATCCCTGGATGAAAGCGGCGCGCGAGATTATCAATGGCCAGCGCAGGCTGACCACCATGATGCCGATGAACCCGGTCGCCGCCGAGTATTCCAACCTGCTCGGCGAAGCAATTGATGGGGTGCTGCGCCTGAATCGGACGCCGGAAGATGCGATGGCGCAAGTCAAGACGGAGACTCTGCAGAAGCTCAAGGATGTGCAGGGATGTTTGTGCGGTAGTTCCGGTTAGTTCCGATCAGGAGGTTCTATGGCGACGCTCTCTCAGGCGGACATCGACGCATTTCTGGCGGAGCCGCATATCGCCCGGATCGCTACCGTGCGGCCCGATGGACGTCCCCATATTGCGCCGATGTGGTTCTGGTGGGATGGGACAAGCATATACATGGAGACGCCCCCTACCTCGGTCAAAGCCAATAATCTACGCGCTAACCCGAATTGCGCGATTGCAGTAGACATCACGCAGGGCGGATTGCGCTTCAAGGCGGTGATTCTCGAGGGGCGCGCCGAGTTGATCGACGATCCGGAGTATGCGCGCGCGATGGCGCGCCGCATTTACACGAAATACCTCGGCGAAGAAGGGGTGCAGTCGCCAACGCCGGCGCAGATGATTAACAATCCGCACGTGATCATCAAACTGACGCCAGTGCGCGTTCTCACCAACGATGAGACGCGCACCGGACTCGCTCCCATTCCGTGACTGCTGGCGCCGTCAATCCGCACGGAAGGTGTCGAGCGCGTCGCGGTTGAGTTCGATGCCGAGACCAGGGCGCTGCGGCAGCGGAATAACGCCATCGATCAGGCGCAATTCGTCCGCCACAAGTTCTTGCCGCAGCGCCGACTCCGAGAGTTCGGCGGGCAGAAATTCGATGTAGGGACAGCACGCGGTGGCAGCCGCCAGGTGCGCACTGGCGGCGATGCCGATGCCGCTCTTCCAGCAGTGCGGCACGATCAAACGCCCGCGATCAGCGGCGATCTGGCAGACTTTTCGCGCCTCGGTGAAGCCGCCGACCCGCCCGATGTCCGGTTGCAGCACGTCGATCCTGCCGCGATCCGCCAGGTCCAGGAACTCCCAGTGGGTGTTCTGCCACTCGCCAGCGGCAATCCGGATCGGCGAGTGATCGGAGAGAAAGGCGTGCCCGTCCAGATCATCGATATCGAGCGGCGTCTCCAGAAAGAAGATATCGTAGGGCTCCAGTTGACGCAACACCCGCAGCGCCCGCTTGGGATCGCTCCAGGCGTAGGCAACGTCTACCATGAGGGTGAAGTCCGCTCCAACCGCTTCGCGGCAGGCGGCGACGATATCGATGGCATGCTCATCGCGCTCGTTCAAGCCGTTGTGCGCATACGGTCCGTTGATGCACACCTCGAGTTTGGCGGCGCGATAGCCGAACTCCTCGCGCGCGCGCCGCACCTTCTCGACCAGCGAAGCGGTGTATTCCGCCAGGGTGCGACCGGTCGGCAGCAATGAGGCATACGGTACAATGCACTCTTTCACGGCGCCACCGAGCAGCGTATGAATGGGGACCCCCAGCGCTTTCCCTTTGATGTCCCAGAGCGCCATGTCGATCGCGCCGAGTGCGCAAATCAGCGCGCCGCGCCGTCCATTCATCTTCGAGCCAGTGTACAGTTTCTGCCAGATGGCTTCAGGGTGCAGCGGATCGGCGCCGATCAGCATTTCTTCGATCCCCAACCCCATTGAATGGGTGCCGCGCGCCCGAATGCACTCACGCCCAATCCAGGGATTGACATCCGTCTCGCCAATGCCGACAATCCCTTCATCGGTGTGCACCTCAACCACCAGATTGTCCTGCGCCGAAGAACTGGCGCCGGTATCGACGTCCGGCACAACGAGAACGTGGCAATCGATGCGCGTGATCTTCATACTCGCTCCTTTGTGTCCACTATGCAATCACAGGAATCGTTTCCGGCGCGCGGCGGTGCAGCGGTTCGCACCCGGTCTCAGTAACGACGAATTGGTCTTCGAGATCGAACCATCCCCATTCATTGGCAAACATCGGCTCGCACGACACAATCATGCCGGGTTCGAGCACGAGATGGCAGTCAGGATGCACCGAGACGCCGCCGGTGTTGAACAGACCATGTCCGACACGCCCTGTTAACCGCTGCGGCAATCCAAGGCGCTGCTCCATGCGGGCGCAGGCGGTGTACACATCCGAGCAGCGCACGCCGGGGCGAACGACTGCTTCCATAGCGCGAACGCACTCCCACGCCACTCGATACCAGTAGTCGACTGCGACTGGCGGTCGCCCGATGTGCCAGACGCGATCAACATCGCCCCAGTAGCCCGCGTATGTGACACCGCTGAGACAGCGGGAGACTGTGTCGCCGGGACGGAAGATGCGATCAGTGGCGATTGCGTGGAACAGCGCCGAATCACCGTTGATCGGGTTGCGAATATCCCAGGCGCCAGCCGGCGTATAGGCGTAGGCGCGGTCGCCGTACTGTGCAGCGAACGCCGCAGCCAGGCGCTGATGGAATTCGCGCTCCGACATGCCCGGCTTCAGAATATGCGGCGTCTGCTCGTGAATCCAGACCCCGGCTTCACATGCCTGGCGGGTGCGCTCGATCTCAAGCGGGGTATGAATCTGCATCAGGCGCCGAATAACGGGCGAGCCATCGACCAGTTGCGCATGCGGCAGCATATTGCGCAGTCGCAGAAAATCATTCACCGTTATGCCGAGCGTCATGCAGTCGCCAAGTTCGAAGCCGACGCGCGCGCGCACAAGCCCAAGATCGGCAAACACGCGCGGTATTTGCCAGAGACCCCAGATTTCGGAGCGCGGCTGTTCGGCGGGATCGACCCGTTCGACGATTGCGCGAATCTCGCTCACCCACGTCGTCCGGCGCGTGGTGTTGAAATGCTCGCCAGCCGCAGTCGGCGGCATGTAGAGATAGTCGCCGTCGTGGGTCAGAATGAACCAGGTCGAGCGCGCCTGGCACTGATCGTGCCACTCGTGCGGTTCGCGCAGGCTGGTGAACCACCATCCGACGGCGCTGCTGGTGATCGCCAGCGCGTCGAGGTTGTGCGCTTCCATCAGGCGCCGCGCCCTGGCAATGCGCAGCAGGTATTCCTCGCGCGGCATGTCGTGACCGAGGTCATACGAGGGATAGACGAGCCACGCATCGTAGGCGTGCGCCAGTGTGTTGTAATCGAACATGGAAGCACTCTGCCTGGCAGTCAGTCGATGATCGCATTGTCCGCCTGAAACGAGACGCCCCACGGTCGCACCCGTGGCGGGTAGCGCGCGATTGCGACTTCATTCAGTTCAATGCCCAGACCGGGAGCGGTCGGCAATTCGAGAAATCCATTCCGGGCGCGCACCGGCGCTGGATCGACCAGCACCTCATCGCGCCAGGAAGCAGACCAGAGATAATCGTCGGCGGGCATTTCCTGGATGCTGAAATTGGGCAGATTGGCGACCAGGTGCAGCGTCGCCGCCGTGCAGACCGGACCGTGCGGATTGTGCGGCGCCACGCCGATGGCGCGCGCCTCGGCGAGCGCCGCGATCTTCTTGCACGCCAGCAGCCCGCCGACGAAAATAACATCGGGTTGAATGTAACTGACCAGGTGACGATCCAGGATGTCCCAGAACGCTGACGCGGTGAAGACACGCTCGCCGGCAGCCAGCGGGATCGGCGCATGCGCGGCGACGTGCGCCAGCGCATCGAGGTGCTCAGGCGGCGTCGGCTCTTCCATGAAGAGCGGGCGCAACGGCGCAATTTCACGCGCAAGGTGGATGGCCGTTGTGGCATCCAGACGCCCGTGACATTCGATCAGGAGTTCCACATCATCGCCGACCGCCTCGCGCACTGCCTGAATCTGGCGAACGACATACCGCATCTGCGCTGGCGTCAATGTGAGCAAATTCGCTGGCAGCGGATCCCATTTCAACGCCGTCCATCCTTCGGCGACCGCAGCGCACGCCTCTTCGACCCGCTGTTCGATGGAATGACCGGACGTTTCTTCGCTAATGTGGGTGTAGCAGCGTACGCGCGTGCGGCAGGGACCGCCCAGCAGGGTGTAGACCGGGACGTTGAGCGCTTTGCCAAGGATATCCCACAGCGCCATTTCCACGCCGCCCAACGCAGCAAGGAACACGACGCCGCGGAAGAAACTGCTGTGGTAGAGGTTGCGCCAGTGATTCTCGATCTGAAACGGGTCCTTGCCGAGCAGGTAACTCTTCATCTCCTGAAGCAGCGCAACGACGGCGCGCTCTTGACCCGGCAGGGTGGCTTCGCCCACGCCAGCAATGCCTGCATCGGTGGTGATTTTGACAAACACCCAGTCGCGCCAGTCAGCATCGACAACAAAGACCTGCATGCCGGCGATTTTCATGGCTTCTCTCCCGGCTCTGGAGGTTGCGGAACATGTGGCGCCAGCCCGGCAGAATCACCCGGCGTCGTCAGCGATTTCACCCAGGCGATGGGCTGCATGGCGCAGATGTGCATCCATTGCCTGGCGCGCGCCCTCGACATCGCCGTTGCGCACCAGTTCGAACAACTCGCGGTGCGAATCGATCTCCCAGCGCAGGTAACTGTGCAGGTCGACGGTCTGCCTGCCGCGTGCGCGCAGCAATTCGTAGAGCGACAGCATAATGTTGAGCAGCAGGTTGTTGTGCGCCGCCTGCGCCAGCCCGACGTGGAACAACGCCGAGAGTTCATAGGTCGGTTCGCCGCGCTCCAGCGCCTCCTCCGCCGTGGCAAGCATGGTTTCGAGCGCCGCCAGGTCCTGTTCGTTGGCGCGTTGCGCCGCCAGCCCGATAATGGCGACTTCGATAATTTCGCGCGCTTCGAGCAGCTCAGCGGCGCCGCTATCGCCCAGCAGCACGGAGAAAATGTCAGGACGCAGGTACGAGGTGACATCGAGGGATTTGACGACGGTGCCGACGCCGGGACGCCCTTCGATCAGGTTCAAACGGGCAAGCCCCTGCAACGCTTCCCGCACCGTCGAACGCCCGACGCCAAACTGCTCCATCAGTTCGCGTTCGGTCGGCAGGCGGTCGCCGGGTTTCAGTTCGCCGCGACGAAACTGATCAAGGAATTGCTCAACAACCGACTCGGCAAGGGTTTTGCGTGACGCAGATTTGAAGGTCATACACTGTCATAATATCAGACAAATAACGATCCGCAAGGAGTGTAGCATACGGGTTCTGCCCTGTCAAGGATGAACGAGGTGTTGCTCATTGACAGCCTGAAGCGCCTGTGCTACACTATCGTCAGTTCATCAGACAAACTGATCTTTTACTCCGCTTTCCCCCCTCAACGCTGGCATGGAACCGGCATGGTGCAGACAGTCACAGAGCCAGACCTGCGGTATCGCCCCTTGCGCCGCGAGCGCATGCGCTGCGTCGTTGCGCTGGCGCTCGATGGTACGCCGCTGACGGTTCCGCTCGAAATCATCTGCGGCGCTGCCGACGGTCCACGGCTTGCGGTCATCGCCGGCGTGCACGGCGATGAACTGGAAGGCGTCCGCGCGGTTCAGACGGTGAGTACGGTCATCGATCAGCAGCGCCTGAACGGAACCGTGCTGTTGATTCCAGTGGCGAACATGGCGGCGTTTACTGCGCGCATGCGGCGCAGTCCGCTCGATGGCGTCGATCTCAACCGCGTCTTTCCGGGTCGTCCTGACGGGACGATTTCCGAACGCCTGGCGTACCTGATGGTGCAGACCCTCCTGGCGGACGCCACGCTGGTCGTGTCGTTGCACGGTCTCGGCGCATTGGGCATGTTGCTGCCGTGGATGGAATTCGTGGATACTCCCGGTCCGGTCGGGCAGGCGTCGCGTGCTGCGGCGCTCGCCTTTGGGTTTCCCGACCTGATGCCGCTGCCGCTGCTGCCGGGCGTGCTGATCGCTGCGCTGGCGCAACGCGGCATTCCGGCAATCGAAGGGGAAATCGGCGGTATGGGCATGATCGATCCTGCCAACTGGCGGCGCTATGTGACCGGCGTGATGCAGGTGATGCGCCATTTGCGGATGATCGCCGATCCGCCAGTGTATGTCGCCGAACCGCGCTACTGGGAGTTGCGCTGGGTCCACGCGCCAGCAGGCGGATTGTTTGAGCGACAATTTGCGCCCGGTGATCGCGTGATCTGCGGCGAGGAGCTTGGGACGATCATCGACCCGTTTGGTGAACCGATCGATAGCATCGTGGCGCCGTGCGACGGCGTGGCGGGCGCGTGCCAGATGGTTGCGTCGGTGCATCCCGGCGATCCGGTGGCGCTGGTCTGGTCGCCGTCACAGCCGCGCCACGTTTGAATGCGGGAGCGTTTCTATGGGTGATCTCAGCATGCGCTTCGATGGGCAGGTCGCGATTGTCACCGGCGCCACTTCAGGAATCGGGCTGGCGACGGCGCGCCTTTTCGCCGCGCGCGGCGCAGCAGTCGTTTTGACCGGCAGGCGCGCCAGCCTCGGTGAACCCGCCACCGCCGCCATCCGCGCCGATGGCGGGATCGCCCATTTTGTCGCGGGTGATGTCTCCGATCCGGCGCAGGTTGCGCACATCGTTGACGAGACGCTGCGCTACTATGGACGCATCGACATTCTCTTCAACAACGCTGGCATCAGCGCCGGCGGTCGGTTCTGGGAGCAGCCCGTCGATGAATGGGAGCGCATGATCAGCGTCAATCTGCTTGGCCATTTCTACTGCGCGCGCGCTGTGACTCCCCACATGCTCGACCGTGGCGGAGTCATCGTCAACATGTCGTCGGTGCTGGCATATGCGACTCTGCCGGGTCTGACGGCATACACAGCGTCGAAAGCGGGAATTATCGGGTTGACTAGAGCCATGGCGCTCGATCTGGCGGATCGCGGAGTGCGGGTCAACTGCATTGTGCCGGGCAGCATCGATACGCCGATGATGTGGGAGGGGAAGGATCGCAGCGAGGTTCCGCCGGCGATCCAGCAGGAGGCGGCGGAGGCGGTTCCCCTTGGGCGCGTCGCTTCGCCCGATGAGATAGCGACCGCAGTGGTGTTTCTGGCAAGTCCGGCAGCGTCGCTCATCACCGGCGCCGTGTTGATCGCCGATGGCGGGTTGCTGGCGAAGATCGCGACGAAGTATTGAGTGAGATGCACAATGGCTGGCAGAGCATTCTGTAACCGAACCGCTCTTGTTGAGAGCATGCGTCGAGGCGGTTTTGACGCACTCATTGCTGTAACGCCGGCGAATGTCACCTATACGAGCGGTCTCGATCTCTACACGCAGACGTTGATCCCGGACCGCATGGTGATGACGCTGACCGACGCCGATGGGGCGTCGCACCTGGTGATCTGGGGCGGAGAGCGCGACAAGGTCGAACGTGATGCGCAGGTCGCTGGCGTTTCGTATTATGCGGAATTCGGTCA
>DAOTWI010000463.1:0-10404 GCA_034436075.1 Roseiflexus sp. | reverse complement strand
CTGGCGGGCGTCGTCTTCACCGTTCCGCCGCCGCACATCCCGCCGCCGCTCGGCGCTGATACGCTCGTCGAGGAACTGGACGATCTGACATTCCTGCTCCGCCCGACGACCTTCTTTCAGGTGAATGTCGCGGCAGCAACGACGCTCCTGACCCTGATCCGCACCGGTCTTGGCGACGAGGCGCACGGACGCCTGATCGACCTCTATTGCGGCGCGGGCGCCTTTACGCTCCCACTGGCGCGTAACGCCGTCGAAGCCGTTGGTGTTGAGGAGTATGCCGGGGCGGTTGCCGATGCGGAGCGCAGCGCCGCCGTCAACCATATCTCGAATGTGCGCTTCATCACTGGCAGCGCCGAAGCAGTGCTTACCGATCTCGATGATCGGTTCGACGCGGTGGTGCTCGACCCGCCGCGACGCGGCTGCCATCCGCGTGTGCTCCAGGCGCTCCTCGACCGCGCGCCGCACCGGATCGTCTATGTCTCGTGCCATCCGGCGACCCTGGCGCGCGACCTCAAGACCCTGATCGCTGGCGGCTACGCTGTGATGCGCGTCACCCCGGTTGACCTCTTTCCACAAACGCCGCACGTCGAGAGTGTCGTTGTGCTGCAACGCATTTGATAGGGAGATCAACCAAAACCTGGACAATCGCGCCTGCACCTGCGGTTGGCGTTGGCTTCGACAAGCTCAACCTGCGTTGGCTGAGCCTGTCGAAGTCAACGCCGATCACGAGATTGTCCAATATCTGGTTGATCTTCCTATGAGCATTGAGGTGCGTGGTATCATGATCTTATGAATACTCCGCTTCGACACACAACCACACTGACCCTTACGCTTCCGCTGGTTGCAGCGGAACCGATCATCGTCCCCCGGCCCGGGCGTCCCTGGACGGTCGCTGATCTGCAGCAGCTTGCCGGGCGCGAGGAACGCTATGAACTGGTGCGAGGAGACCTGTTGATGATGAGTCCGGCAAGCCCGAAGCAGGGTCGGTATGCGATGCGGCTGGGGAGCGCACTCCAGCAGCACATCGAGGCGCACGACCTGGGCGAAGTCTACACGGCTGAGCCAGGGTTTCAACTTCAACCCGAACCGGAAGCAGTCGTGCGCGCGCCGGATGTTGCATTTGTGCAGAAAGAACGCATTCCGCCGCCGGAGGACGAGAGCGGTTTTTGGGCGCTTGCGCCCGACCTGGTCGTAGAGATCATTTCACCTTCCGAGACGGCGGTGCAGGTTCAGGCGAACGTGCAGGACTATCTGAGCGCCGGTTCGCGCCTCATCTGGCTGGTCTACCCCGAAACGCGCACCGTGGTCGAGTATCGCACCGACGGTTCGATACGCCTCTACACCGGCAACGACACCCTCGACGGCGCTGATGTTATCCCCGGCTTTCAGTACCCGCTCGCGCGTCTGTTCCGCGAACCGCAGCGGGCGTGAATTCGTGTTTTTGACGGCATTAACGCGACAAACATTCAATCTGGCTTCGAGGCGCTGAAGACCCGAATGAGATGAGGACCTCCTGCGGGGAAGGCGGCGGCGAGCTGCGCGCCGCCATCGCGCCGAAAGGCGATCAGTGCGTCAGGTTTTTTGGCGGCTCGTGCGCATGACGTTGCGCTTCGCCGTCCAGCATCAATGGCTGACCGGAGGACGCCTCTCTTATGCGCACTCCTCAATCCGCATTGAGAGCACTCCTGACCCTCGGCTTCGCATTGCCAAACACCGGTTTCGGTCCGCCCGACGGCGCCGCCCAGCGCGCGGCATTGGCGATCACCCGGCGCACATTCGGGTCGCGGTAGGTCGGGTAGGACTCGTGACCAGGGCGGAAGTAGAAGATTTTGCCGCGCCCGCGGGTGTAGCAGCACCCACTGCGAAACACCTCGCCGCCGGTAAACCAGCTGATAAACACCAGTTGCTCCGGCGCCGGGATGTCGAACCGTTCGCCGTACATCTCTTCCGGCAGTTCGAAGCACTCATCCAGCCCGGCGGCGATCGGGTGCCCCGGCTCGACCACCCAGACGCGCTCGATGTCGTCCGCCTCGCGCCACTTCAGATCGCAGGTCGTCCCCATCAGTTTGCGGAAGATCTTCGAGAAATGACCGGAGTGCAGCACGATCAGCCCCATGCCGTCGAGCACGCGGGCATGCACTTTCTCAACAATCGCGTCCTGCACCAGATGGTGCGCCATATGCCCCCACCAGATCAGCACATCGGTGGTCGCCAGCACATCGTCGGTCAACCCATGCTCTGGTTCGTTGAGGGTGGCGGTGCGCACCTCGAACCCACCATGTTCCCGGAGACCTTCGGCGATTGCGCCGTGGATGCCCTGCGCGCCGTAGATGCTGCTCGCGGGATGTCGGCTGTCCTGTTCGTGGAGAAATTCGTTCCAGACGGTGACGCGGATGGTGGTCATTATGATGTCCTTTCAGAGAGTCAGGGCAGCAAGGAGCGTACGGCGCCTAAGATTCGCTCGGCTGCCTGAATAGCCTGTTCTGCCTGCATCGAAGATACGTGAACTATACCGCCATAGTCTCCGAGATTTCGTATTTCAAAGAGCCAGTTCAGGTCCTTGCCCAATTCTTTACTAATTTTTCCTGTTTTGACAAATCGTTGATGGATTGCAGCGATAACTCCACTGTGCTTACTGAAATCCAGTCCTTCACTTAGCAGAATAGCTGTAGCCCCGTAAAACACTGCATAATACGCACGAGAAGCAGCAAAGTCGTAATATCCCATAGTAGCGAGATCTCTGGCTGCTTGTATGGATTGATCCGCTCGCTCAAGATAAGCCGCGATCTCCAGTCTACGGTCTGGCGTCATATGAAAACGCCTTCTTTCTTGACATTACGGTAAAGTTGAATGCTTCCCCGCTCAAATTCATCGAAGGGAACTGGTCGCGCCGAAATGAGATGATCTGATTCTAGTTGGATGGGATATAGAATCTCAATAATCTGACGAAGTTCCGAAACATAGTCAAACGGCTGGTTGAGCAAAACCAGGAGATCAATATCGCTTGTAGCATCGAACTGGCTCCGTGCGACAGAGCCGTACAGAATGACCCCCTTGAGACGTGCGCCGTAGTGACGCTCCAGCGCTGCTCTGGCTTGCCTGATAATGTCGCTCACCGATGCCATTCAGATCACCTCCGTAACCAGCGCCACGAGTCTAGCACACCCCTTCCCGCCCGGCAAACGCGCTCATTTATGAAGCGATGGCGCGTTTCTGCGAACGCTTCAACACAAACGCAATCGCCGAGCGCAGGTCGCTGCGGGTGATCAACCCCTTCAGATTGACCCCCAGCCCGACAATCGTCTGTGCCAGTTCGGGGGAGACGCCGACCAGGATCACGCGCGCGCCGAGGAGCGCGACCCCCTGCGTCGCCTGGATCAGATGATTGGCGACCGCCGTGTCGATCAGCGGTACGCCAGTGATGTCGATGATCGCCCATTGCGCGCGGTAACGTTGCACGCTCTCCAGCAACGCCGCAGTGATCTGGCGACTGCGCCCGGTGTCGATGTCGCCGATAAGCGGCAGCACCAGGGCATCCTGCGTCACCGGCAGCACCGGGGTCGAGAGTTTCCGAATGGTTGCCAGCAACTGCGCCTGCTGTTCGATCAGCGCCTGTTGCTCCGCCTGGCTGCGCCGCAGCGCCTCTTCCATCTCCTTCCGCGCCGTCACGTCGAACGCAATGCCGACCATGCCGGTCACGTGTCCCTGATCGTCGCGGAAGGGCGCTTTGTAGACCATCAACCAGGTCACCTTGCCATTCGCTTCGGTGATTTTCTCCTCGATGCCCAGGTGCGGCTCGCCAGTCGCCATTACCTGTTCATCGTCAATGATGTATGCTTCCGCATCTTCCGGCAGAAACAGGTCGTGATCAGTCTTGCCTTCCACCTCGTCAACCGAAATGCCGGCTGCCTCAGCAAACACACGGTTGCCCAATATGTAGCGATGCTGGCGATCTTTGAGATAAATCATCGCCGGGATGGTGTCGAGCAATGCGCGTCGCACTTCCTGGCTGCGTCGCAGCTCTTCTTCAACGCGCTTCCGCTCGGTGATGTCAATCGCAATCCCGACCATGCCAACCACGGCGCCGCTGCGGTCGCGGTAGGGCACGGCGGAGTTTGACACCCATCCGATCGTGCCGTCTGGGCGGCTCACCGGCAGTTCGACCCCCATGCTTGGCTCGCCAGTCGCCATAACGCGCTCGTCGTCGCTCAGATACGCCTCTGCCACCTCCGGCGGAAAGAGATCGCGGTCGGTTTTGCCTGCCATATCTTCAGCGCGCACGCTGATGCGTTCGGCGAATGCGTGATTGCCGTACAGGTAGCGATGCTCCCGGTCCTTGAAGTAGACCATTGCGGGGATGGCATCCATCATGCCATATCCCCGCTCGACGGTGCGCTCTAATTCGGCGATGTGCTGTTGCGCCGCCTCCAGGTCCGCCTCGAGTTCTGCGACTCGTCGCTCGAGTTCAGCGCAGCGGTCGCTTGATTCGTTGCTCATACGCCCTCATATCTATTCGACCGGTATTTCCTTGTAGTTGAGCGACACGTCAATCCCGGCGCGTCGCCGGATCGCCTGCGCGATGAAATAGACAATCAGTCCGGACAGGAAGATACCGATGTTGATCAGGAACATGCCGAATCCCAGCACCCCTTCGCTGAGAGTAGCAGGATCGAGGCTGATGCCGGAGAAGGGGTCGTTCAAGTACGCCCATTCCATCACGGCGCACGCCACGAGCGACAGCCCGCCGACGATACTGATCACCGGCACGCCCGCCACCCGCCATTGTACTGGTGATCCTTCAAACACGTCGGGGCGCCGGTACGGGAGCAGCACCGCCGCCAGCGACACCAGCATAAAGGTCAGGATAAACCCAAAGATGCCGGAGAGGGTCGCAAAGTACGGCGTGAAGACGTAGATTGCCAGCGAGACAATCGACAGCACGCCCATGATCCACAGACTGACGACCGGCGTGTGAAAGCGTTCGCTGACCGTCGCCAGGCGCGCTGGCATCAATCCATCGACCGCATACGCCAGCAGGTTGCGCGACGCATTCAGGATCTGCCCCGGCAACCAGGCGTAGGACCAGAAGATGAAGCCGAAACAGATCAGGAATGCGACCAGCGGGTTCTGGCTCGCGTAGGCGAGTAATTCGTGGAAGCGCGGCATGGCGCTCAAGCCGACGGTTTCCGCGCCCAGATCGCTGAGTGTGCTCACCGCGCCAAGAAAATCCGCGCCGACGGCGCGCGTCGTCGCCCAGACCAGCAGGAAGCCCCAGACAGCGGCATAGATCACCGTGCCAGGGATCGCCCATGTCTGCAATCGCGCCGCCTGTTTCACCTCGCCGCCGATGTATGCCGACGAGAAACTGAACCCCATCGTCAGATAGATCCAGGTCATCGGCAACAGGGTATTCATCCAGTCGAACGGCGCGGCGGCATACCCGCTGGCGTCAACGATCTGCTGATAGGTGTCGGGTTGCCCGTTCAGTGCGCCAACATAGCGGTTGAACACGTCGGGAAACGCGGCGGCGTCCGCCGTCAATCCGACGATCAGCGCCGTGAGCGCGCTCAACGTCGCCAGCAGGAAGAGCACATTCTGCACGCGGAAGAACGACTTCAGCCCGATGGTGAACAATGTTGTCAGCAACAAAATCAGGATCGCGCCGACGACGAACTGCCCGGTCGGGGTCACCATCCAGTCCGCGATGCCGATCAGCGCGGCGTTGCCGGTCATCGCCGCGAGCACGCGGCAGAACGGCGCCACGCCGTAGGTCGCCAGGAACGCCGAGGGCACGCCGCCGTACAGAATCCACCAGATCGTCATGTTCCAGCTGCCCATCATGCCCAGCGCCGGACCAAGCACGCGGCTAACGTACACATAGTCGCCGCCGCTGCGCGGCATAGCAGCGGAGAGAAACGCATAGACGCAGGCGGTCGGCAGCGCCAGCAGCGCGCAGAACAGCAGCGACAGGTAGATGTTGCCGCCCGCATACGACGGGATGATCAAAAGCATGAGCGCGACCATCAAGCCGATGCTGATGAAATTGACGTTGTACACCAGCACGTCGAGCATGCCCGCCTGCCGCACCAGACCGGTCGCTTTGCGGGCAAAGGTGCGGGGAGCGGCGATTGATTGCGAACGTTCTGCCACGTTGCGCCTCCTGATCAATCACAAAAGGTCGGAACCGAAACGGTGATTGATATCCCACGCCAGCGCGCGCGCCGGAGCGCCATCCACCGCGCCGAGCGCCAGCGGAAGAATGGCGAACATGTACGCCTGCCCGCAGTGCAGGGCAGCGAGGTTGCAGAGGTTTTCAGCGATGAGGATGCCGGCGCCAAGAAGCATGGCGTGCGCCGTTTCCCCGCCGTTCACCGTTGAGTCGACGTTCAGCGCATCGACCGCAACCAGCGATACGCGGCGCTCAACGAGCGCGTGTGCGAGGTCGGCGCTCAGGTAGGGATGCCGGAAGTAGCGTGCATCCTGCCAGAACGCTTCCCAACCGGTGCGGATGACGACGATCATGCCCGAACGCAGATCGTATCCATCGAGAATACCGGCGCCAATCGGGGCATCGTCGGCATACCCGCGAGCATCGACAACGATCCCTGGAGCAATGAAACGTTCTAGGGGAAAGGCGCCAATCCCGCGCCCATCGGCGATGTAGTGGAGCGGCGCATCGACGTGCGTGCCGCTGTGGCTCCCCAGGTGCAGCGTGCTGACCCGCCACGGCGGCGCGCCGCCTGCGATAATCTGCACCTCGGGGTCGCCGGGATAGACTGGCATGCCGCTTGCCAGTGTGCGTGTCAGATCGTACATCATCGCGTCTCCAAAGGGTTTTCCAGGAAGATCAACGAGATGCTGGACAATCTTATGATGGCGCCGGCTTCGACAGGCTCAGCCAGCGCCAACCGCTCCAGAGGTGGAATCGTGATTGTCCAAACTGCTGGGACGCTGCGGATCGAAGCCCTGGCTGAGATCGGGCAAGCCCCGAAGGGGCTTCAATGTCCTGAGCGAGGGCTTTAGCCCGCAGCTCAGAGGACGCGCGGCTCGGCGGCTTGCGAAGCTTAACCGCGGCCGCTTTGCACCTCTGTGCCTTTGTGTGAGCTTATTTGACGAGTACTGCCATCAGCCCGCCGCTTTCGCTTCACAACCACGCCTACCCGCTTACCAACTGGTGGGCACGAATGCGATCACCTTCGAGCGTGATCAGTGCGCCGTGCAGCACGCCCTCGCCATAGGCGCTGCCAGGGTTGATGCACAGCGTGCGCCCGATCCGCACCGCGCCCCGCGATTCGTGGATGTGCCCGTGCAGCGCGAGCAGCGGCTGAAACTCCTCGATCACCCGCCGCACGGCTGTGCTTCCCACCGGCGTCATCACCACCTGCCCGCCCTCGGTCACGACGGTCAGATCGTCGCGCACCTTCGGCGCGTCGTCGAGGGTGCTGCGGTAGGGCGGGCTGTGCAATACGAAAATCGCCGGACGGTCGCGGTCAAGACGATCGGCGACGGCGCGGATGCGGCGCTCCAGGTCCTCTTCGCTCATTTCACGCGGGCTATGCCATGGCGTCGGCGGCACCCACGACTCGCCCAGAATCTGGTAGCGCCCCCATTCGAGTACGCATCCATCCGGGTTGCGCACCACGCTGCCGCTGCGCAGCGCCTCATCGAGCGCCAGTTCGTCGTCGTTGCCCGCCATCACAAAGCAGGCGACGCTGCTGCCCGCCAGGCGTTCTTCGGCGAGCGCGATCCAGCGCCGCACCGCGTCGATCATTACGCGGCGAAACACCTGATCCAGATAGGCTGGTTCCGCTTCCAGGCGGCGGTATTCGTCCGGCGAACAGCGGTATGGATAGAACCCGTTGAAGCGGATATTCTTTTCGAGCGCCGCCAGTTCCGCGTCGTCGCGCGCAAGCGCTTCCTGCCCCAGAAACGACGCCCGATACCCTTCCGGCGTCTCCACCAGCGGCACGAGCATCTTGCCGGTCAGATCGCCGCCCATGATAATCGCCTGCGCGCCGTAGAACTGCGCGGCGTTCAGGAACTTGAGCCAGCAGCGTTCCGAACCGTGTACATCGCTGCTGTAGAACAGACGCACCGTTGCGTTGTCATTCGTTCGTTGGTTTCGGTTGAAGAGCCACATCATCAGCCGCCCTCGTCAGGAATATCGTACCAGCGCACCCGGTCGCCGATCCGCGCCCGCATTTTCCACGCCATCGTTTTCGGCTGCGCCTCTATCGCCGCGCGCAATGCCGCGATCTGCGACGACACTCGATAGGCGCCGCATGTCGGACGCCCGGCTGCCCAACGTTCGAGCCGCTCCAGGCTGAGCGTCAGCGTCCGGTAGACGCCCCAATCGCGCGCTGCCAGTTGGGCAATATACGCAGCGTCGATCGCGCCAGGTTCTGCGCCGAGTGGCAGATCAGAGAGGAGCGCAAACAGATCGCGTAGATCATTTTCCGTCGCCTCCACAACCTGAAGTTTGGTCAGCAGCAGATCGGTTGGCGGCAGGGTAGCGGGGTGCAACGGCAAACGGTCGCGCAGATCGAACGTGTGACACATCTGAAACCGGTCGAGGAACACATCGACGTGGCGCTCGTCCGAGGCGTGGCGGAAGATCAGGCGCTGCGCGCCGTGCAGCAGGTTGAATTCGCGGTCCGGCTCATACTCGTGCTCCGCGAACAGGCGTTGCAACGCTGCGCGTTCCCTGGCAAGCCCGACCATGTCGATGTCTTTGTACGAACGGCTGAACTCAGGATGTCGCGCCGTCGGGCAGAGATGGAACACTGCAATGCCGCCAAGCAATCGCAGACTGAGACCAGAACCGTCTGCCGCTGCAACAAGGCGTCTGGCATCGCTATACAGTGTATCGACCGGCATAGAGGAAGCAAGGTTTCCATGAAGGTATAACGACGGTCAAAAACCGCCGGTATCAGCATAGCGACGGCGGGGCAATTTGTCAAACGTGAAGAGCAGCAGTATTATTCAAGGCATGCATGACATGTATTCATATCTTGAAACCTACTATGAACGCTGGCTGACCGCCTCGCTTCAGGAAGCCTGCCAGGATCGCCAGATCGTTGTGCTCACAGGCGCACGGCAGGTCGGGAAAAGCACGTTGCTGGCGCACGCCGAACCCTTCCGCCACTGGCGTTCGCACACAGGGGTTGCGCGCATTCCTGGATGATCACCCAAACGCGGCTGCAGGCGTGCTGCTCCACAGCGGGCGCGCCATCCGCCGCCTGGGTGAGAAGATCGTGGCGCTGCCATGGACGATGCTTGCGTGACGACAACCGGCGTGCCAGACTGCGAAAGGCGACAGGATAGAACGAAAAGCCTGACAAAAGGCGAAAGCGGAAGGTGACGCGATGAGCGGTCTTGATCTTCTTCAATCAGTGCAGTTTGTCACGGCAAAGGGCAAACGTCTGGCTGTTCTGGACGCAGAGGATTGGGAAGCATTGATCGAATGGCTGGAGACGCTGGAAGATGAGCATATTGCACGTCAGGCCTTCGCAGAACTCAAAGCTGCTGATGGTGATCGCCAGCGCACTGGTTGGAAGGAGTGGACGAAGGTAGCGGGAGAGTAGTGTGTGCCATCACTGATGCCGAATGCATCGTCGATGTACTGGCGGTGCGCAAGCGTCCTCCTTACGACTACGGCGATTTAGAAGAGCTTCTCTCCGAGCGTTCGTAGTTCCACCCCGCATCAAGTGATCGGAGCGTGATTGTCGGCAGATGCGCAACGTCAGCCATGGCATGCCCCTGGTCAACCGTGTGTTGCTGCTATGATACCGTACTGAGATGATGCGGTGCAAGGTCGCTTCGCACGTTTACAGGGGCGTGGCGCCTCCGGGCATGGGCGAGGCGCCGCCTCGCCCCTACGATGACATCCGTCCCGACGGGCGTGAATGGGCGTGGCGCCTCCGGGCATGGGCGAGGCGCCGCCTCGCCTCCGCCACGTTCAACGTTCAACGTGTAACGTGCAACGCAGCACCGTTGCGGTGCAACGGTGCAACGCAGCACTGTTGCGGTGCAACGGTGCTACTTTTGCACCTTCAACCTGCAACCTTTCACATGGTTACGACATCCGTTCCGCCAGCAACCGCAGGCCATTCGCCACCACAATCAGGGTGCTGCCCTCGTGCCCGACGACGCCGAGGGGCAACGGAATGGCGCCGAACATGGCGAACACCATCAAAATCGCCATCACGGTGAAGGCGAATGCCAGGTTCTGCTTCACGATGCTGCGTGCGCGGCGCGCCAGGCGCAACGCACCCGGCAGGCGGCTCAGATCGTCGCTCATGAGCAGCATATCAGCACTCTCCAGCGCCACGTCCGTGCCCGCCGCCCCCATCGCCACGCCGAGCGTCGCGCTTGCCAGCGCCGGCGCGTCGTTGATGCCGTCGC
>DAOTWI010000462.1:0-2382 GCA_034436075.1 Roseiflexus sp. | reverse complement strand
AACGTCGCTACCGGCGCGGGGTCGGGGCTACCCGCTACCGCACCACCACCGGCAACGCCACCCGATGGATCGTCAGGTTTGTATCGACCCGCACCGTCAATTCGCGGATGGGACCCTCGTTGCCGACCGCATCGACCGCCTGGTAGCGCACGCGGTAGGTCCCATTCCCCGGCAGATTGATCCGCACAATGCGTCCGGCAGTCGTCTGCCACGGCGATTCGTTCAGGCGCCAGCGGATCGCCGCGACACCGCTGCCGCTGCGGTCGTCTGCTGCCAGCGCGAGAGTCGCCGGTTCAACGAATGTTCCGCCAAAGCGCGGCGTGCCGCTCAGTCCATCGGGAACCGGCTGGAATGCCAGCAAACCCGGCAGTCGCACGTCGTATCCCGCCGACGCCATGCCGCGCAACTCAAAGAAGACAACCGACAGCGCGTGCAGCCCGGCATCGAGATAGATCGTTCCGGTCGCTTCGGATTGATCGTGGAGACCGCCATTTGCCACAACCGTGCGCCCATTCACCAGCAACCACGATCCATCGTCGCTGATGGTGCGGAAGGTGTACTCCCCGCTGACCGGCGCATAAAATGTCCGGGTCTGAACGACGGCGAAGTAGTCGGTCAACCCCAACGGTCCGCCGCTGCCCCAATCGAGCAGTTCGCCGTTCCAGGCAAAACCGCCAATCTCAGCGCCTAATGGAAGCGCCTGTGCGTCGCTGGCGCGCGCCAGCAGGCTTTCGGGCGCAGGACCGAGGCGATACACGCGCGCCGTGGGACGCAGCCATTCGTCGAAGGTTGCGGCATCGGGCGGGGTGCGCTCATCGGTGACGGTAATGGTTGTGGCGCCGACATCCTGCGCCAGATAGCGCACATATTCGTGGATTAATCCGGCGCGCAGCGTATATGCGCCAGGCGTATGGAAGCGCACATAGCCAACGATCGTCTGCTCTTCGCCTGGCGCCAGGTCGCTATTCAGTCCCCAGCGCCACGGATAGTCGGAGGTCGGACCGGCGCAGCCGCTGCCGTGGAGCGCTCCCCAACCGGGCATACCGAGGGTGATGCGTATTCTGCCGGCTTCTTTTGGAAACACCGGAAAGGCGCCGGTCGGGCTGCCGGCAAAACACTCGTGCTGCTCGTAGACGTAGGCGTTGGCAGGGTCGTTCATCCCGCCGCCTGCGGTCAGATCCACCCGCGGGTCTTGCCCGAAGATGGTGGTCGATCCCGTGTTGCGAACCGTCACATCCACACGAACAAGTTCGCCTGCCGCGATGGTGTCGTGCTCGAAACGCACCGCGACAATCTGTGCGTTCGCCTGCGGGTTTTCAGGAACCCACTTCACTGCATCGAACATGATGGCGCGCCGGGCAGCGAGCGCCTCGCCGGTCAGATCATCGAGCTCAACCGCGCCGCTATTCCCTGCCTCGAAGGTGTAGACGCCGAGATCGACCCATCCCTCGACACTGTTCTGGTTGATGGGAACCACGACGCTGCCCGCCGCGCTATGCACCACATATCTGGCATTCCCCGTCAACGGACCCAGCCCGCAGTTGCGCGGGATGTGCGCCAGCACGCGGTACGCGCCGCGGTGCGGCAGGTTCGGGCGCCAGACGCCGCGATTCGCGCTCTCCGCCGGATTGTTGGTCGCAAAGGTATAGAATGCGTGGTCGCCAGCGCCGCATGCCGCGCTGTACCAGTTGGCGGCGCTGCGGCTGAAACTGCTCTCGCGCTCGTCAATGACCAGGTCGCCGTTATCGTAGGTTCCGTCGTTGCCCCGCATCAACGCCAGCACGCGGTTGCGCAGATCGGGCAGGATCGCCATCACCGCGTCGCCCGGACACGTGGTGTGCCCCGGCGTCACCTGGCGATGCCCGGCGATAGTCGGCACGATTGCGCCCGGATTGAACGGCAGACACCGGCTCGACCGGGAACAGCCGTAGTAGTATGAACGACCAAGCGGATCAATGTCTTTCTGCGCGGCTTTCCATGCCATCAAACGCACCAGCGCCTCCTGCGCTGCGGGAGTCGGCGCCGCGCCGGAGAAAGTTCCGATCAGCGCAATGCCCATCGAGCCGTAGTTGGCGGTGTCGTGGAAACCGACCGCATCGTCGCCGCCCGCCCGACCTTCATAGATCACGCCGTTGGGGTCGATCAGGTAGTTGTAGCCGATGTCGCCCCACCCGCGCGTAACCGCATGGTACGACCAGATCGCCCGCACCCGCGCCGTCCAGTTCGGTTGCCCCGGCGCCAGGGTGTTGCCGTCGGCGGTGTGATGGACGATGATATGGTTCACCGGGTAATACGCCGGGCTGGCGCGGCTTCCCTGTCCGTCCGGCGAACCCCAGGCGGTGCGCGAGACCACCGGCGGCTTCGCCGGACCAATGCCCTGTG
>DAOTWI010000461.1:0-2035 GCA_034436075.1 Roseiflexus sp. | reverse complement strand
AGTTCTTGGTTCTCAGTTCTTGGTTCTCAGTTCTTGGTTCTCAGTTCTTGGTTCTCAGTTCTTGGTTCTCAGTTCTCGGCAAACACGCCAAGAATCCGCTCCGTCACATCATCCGGCGCCGCTTCCGACGTATCGATCGTCAGGCGCGCCGTCTCGCGGTAGAGCGCCGCGCGCTGCGTGCGCAGCATCTCCAGCCGCGCCGCCGGATTGTCTCCTGCCAGCAACGGGCGCTCCTCGTCGTGGGTGCGTAACCGGGCAATCAACACATCGGTCGGGGCGTCGAGCCACACGACAAACGCCTTCTCCTTCAACAGCGCGCGATTCACGTCGCGCAGCACAATGCCGCCGCCGGTCGCAACGATGGTGTGCGGTTCAGCGAGCGCCGCCGTGAGCGCCATCGTTTCCTGCTCACGAAAAGCGGCTTCCCCCTCATCGGCAAAAATGGCAGGGATCGTTCGCCCTGCCATCTGTTCCACCAGCGCATCGGTGTCGCACAGACGCCAGCCGAGACGCGCCGCCAGCAGGCGCGCCACCGTCGATTTGCCGCTGCCGCTGAGCCCGATCAGCGCAATGATTGCTGGAACGCTCATTCTACCCGCCGCACCTGCACCAGATTGCTGTGAAACGTGCTCTGCCCGGCGAGGTCCGCCAGCGCATCGGGCGTCACCCAGTTGACGTTGCGCCCGCCGGGCGAGAGGCTTGCCCACGGTCCTTTGGGAGCGATCACCACACCAGACGGCGCATCATCGGTCACCACCGCGCGCAGATGGCACCAACCGCGCGCATTTTCGACGCGGACCTCATCGCCGTGGCGAATGCCGCGCGCAGCGGCATCGGCGGGATTGATCTCGATGAAGGGAGGTCTCTCTTTTGCGCGCAAACTGGGCTGATTGGCGAGACTCGACGAGACGTAGTGGTGCGATGCGCCGGAAATCAGCGCAAGCGGCGGCGGATGCCCATTCCCGGAATGCTCGCCAGCCGTGCGAAATTCGGCGGGCGGAACATACTCCGGCAGCGGGTCAAGACCGTGCGCGCGCAGCGCGTCGCAGCGCAACTCCACCTTCCCCGACGGCGTCGGAAAATGCCCATCGGCGAAGGGAACGTCGCGCCCTGGCGGGAAGTGGAGCGGAACCGTCCCTTCCGCCTGGAGCCGTTCCAGGGTGACGCCTTCGAGCAACGGATTGCGGGCGCGGGTGGCGTCGAGCACGCCGCGGATCGCCTGTTCGGCATCTTCGCGGAGCCAGGGCTCGGTATACCCCATGGCGCTCGCCAGGAGGCGCATCACATCCCAGTTGCTCCTGCACTCGCCGGGGGGCGGAATTGCCGGATGGTTGTACTGCAGGCAGCGATGCCCATACGCCTTGTGCAGATCGACGTGCTCCAGTTGCGTGGTTGCGGGCAGAACGATGTCGGCGTAGCGCGCCGTGTCGGTCATGAACTGTTCGTGAACGACGGTGAACAGGTCGTCGCGCAGCAATCCCTGAATAATCAGCCCGGCGTTGGGCGAGGAGGTGACCGGATTGGCGCAGAACACAAACAGCGCCATGATAGGCGGATCGCAGACTTCGCCCGTGAGCGCGGCGCCGAGGCGGTTCATGTTCACCACGCGCGGCGTCGGCGGGCACTCCGAGGCGTGACCGACGGCTTCAGCGTCCCAGCGGACATACCCGCTCGTACTGTACGACAACCCCCCGCCGCGCACACCGTACTGTCCGACGACGGCGGGCAGACAGCAGAGGGCGCGGAAGGTCTGCCCGCCGTTCCCGTGCCGCTGCACGCCGTCCGCCGTCTTTAGCAGCGCTGGCTTCGTCGTCGCATAGCGGCGGGCAAGCGCAATGATCGTCTCTTCCGGGACGCTGGTGATGGCGGACACCCGGTCGGGGGGATAATCGGCAGTGCGGTCGCGCAGGTCGCGCCAGCCGATGGTGTGCTGTTCCAGCCAGGGTTCGTCGTGCAGCCCTTCGCGGAAGATGACGTGCATCATGCCGAGCGCCAGCGCGCCGTCGGTTGCCGGGCGCGGGCGGATATGCTCATC